>JAFVTX010000058.1 GCA_017503015.1 Fibrobacter sp.
GTTGCGGAGACTCTTATTGAATACCGCCAACACTCTGACAACGCAACGCACATCGGAAAATCACCTGCAGGTGTTTTCCAAAAAATCAAGTGGCGGTTTGATTTAGCAAGAGCACTCTTTTCAAGTATGTAGTGTGAAATGTGTAATGTGAAATTCCTCATTACACACTTCACATTCCACATTACACGTTAGACATTGCCTGCACCACTTTTCCCCAGCCGACCTGCACAAAGGCTCCAGCCCGTACCAGGTTGCCCTGAGCTTCTTCGTATTCTTTAAGAATGCGGTTGTATTCTGAGACATCCCGGCGGAACTTCACGTCTTTGTGGATGCGTTTTAGGAGCATGTCCTGTTTCCACTGGGCTGCGGCGGAAAGTTTTTGGCAGGAGATATCTAGGGCGTCCAGGTAGGCGGGGAGGGCTTCCAGGAATTCTTTTTCAAACTCCTTGGCGACATTCTTGGCCTGCAAAACCAAATTTTTCTGGATGATGGCGTTCTTGCGGATTTCGCTCATGAGTCGCACGATGCGCTCGTAGTCCACTTGGGGCCAGATGAGGCTGAAGGGCCACATCTTTTTCCAGTGGAACTTGAACATGGACTCGTGGGCGGTGTTCTTGGCCCGCAGGAGTTCCTTCAAGTTCTCGAAGATGATCTGGGAGGGGATTTTTGTCTTTTCGGATTCGTTTGCCATCGCCTCCAATATAAAAAGGTTCTCTCTGTAAAATTGCTCTTTTTGGGGGAGATTTCCTTTTTTTTACGGAAATAGTCCCCTTTTTTGACCTTTTTTTCAAAAAATGTCTTCTTTTTTGCAAATTAAGAATTAAATTCTACTAAAACCGTTCTATCAAGAAGGATTTTATATGAACAATCAAAAATTCAAGATTCTGGCCATCGTGGATGCGGTCCTTATCGTGGTCCTCATTGTGGTCATGATGATTCTCAAGGGTAATTACAACGATCAGGCCCAGGCTTCTGTTAAGGAGCAGGTAGGTGCCTATCAGGAAAAGGCCAACGGAATGCTTCAGGAGCAGTGGAAATCCATGGACCAGTACGGCATGGCCTGGAAGCTGGTGTATGCGACCCTTACGGGAGACAAGTCCGAGGCCAGTTTCGATGCCGCCGTCAAGGCCATCGAGGGCGACAAGGATGCCCGCCTGAAACAGCTTTCTTACATGTACACTGCTGCAGGTATCCCGGACAAGGTCCAGAACGATATTAACGAAAAGGGCGGCCTTGCCGACAAGTTCCTGCTGAAGGATGAAGGCGGCGTGAAGGAAGTGGCCTGCGGCAAGAATTGCACCCTCAGCTTTACCTTTGTAAAGGGCAAGCTCAAGGACAGCGATTACAAGGTCCTGGTGGAATACAACATGGACGAAGCCTTTAAACTGGAAGCTCCTGCGGCTTTCCACTTTGAATAAGGAGATTTAGGATGAATATCAAGAACATTGCAATCGTTTTGACGGTCCTGGTGGTGGCCATTGCCGCCATGCTCTTTATGCAGAAGGGAAACTACGTAACCCAGGCGACGGAACATTACACCAAGACCACGGGCAACAGCTTCAAGGGTTCCAGCAAGATTATCGAGTATGTGAACTCTACCGCTGGCACCACCAAAATGCTGTGGGCGCTGACCTGCGATGCAGTGCAGGGGGCAAAGACTTCCCAGGACATGGCTAAGCTGGAAGGCAAGTATTTCCCGGCTACCAAGGGTTCCAATAGCATTTCCCAGAAGACCCGTCGCTTTGAACCGACTGCGGCCTACTACATCGTCACGACCTTCGACAAGGTGGATGTGGACAAGAAGACCGACCTGAAGACCCTTGCCGGTCTCAAGTCCATTGACGTCGGTGCTTTGCTTGGCGATGCAACTATCGCTGCCGCCGTTGCTGAAGAAGAGGAAGGTGAGGAAGGCGAGGAATAGTTGCCGCCTCTGCAAGGGCATCTTCTTGACTCTCAACGAGTTAGAAAATAACACCAAACGACCCGCCCTGCGGGCCGTTTTTTAGTTATGAATGCGCCTTGCCCAGGCAAGGCTTTTAGGTTTGGACATTGAGTTAAAATATGGCGCCGAAGGCGCGATTATAAAAGCTCATAGCTCAAAGCGAGTGAAACGAGCGACCTCATACCTCATACCTATTTTCTATCTTTCCCCTCGTAAAAATCAAACCGAGGTTTATAATGCTCATTCTTCGTGGTACGCCGGCTCTGTCGGATTTCCGTCTCCAGAAACTTTCTTCCGATTTCAAGAGCGCAGGCCTTTCTGTCGCTTCTGTTTACGCTGAATTCCTGCACGTGGTGGACCTGTCCGCCGAACTCTCCGATGCAGAAACTGAAACGCTCAAGAAGGTGCTGCATTACGGTCCGGCCCGCGAACCCAAGGCTCTCGAAGGCGAACTCTTCGTGGTATGCCCGCGTCCGGGTACGATTAGCCCGTGGAGCTCCAAGGCGACCGATATCGCTCACATCTGCGGCCTTCCGGCCATCAAGCGCATCGAACGCGCAATCGCTTACTATGTGAAGTTCGAAGGTTCTGTGCCTGCCGGTGCCCGCGAAAAAATCTCGGCCAAGATTCACGATCGCATGACCCAGGCCGTTTTCGCCGACACCGCATCCCTCGAAGTCTTGTTCAGCAAAGAAGAACCGCGTCCGCTGAACGTGATTCCGGTGCTTACCGAAGGTCGCGACGCCCTCGTAAAAGCAGATAAAGAAATGGGCCTCGCTCTCTCTCCGGATGAAATCGATTACCTGGTGAAGAACTTCACCGAACTCAAGCGCAACCCCACCGACGTGGAACTCTACATGTTCGCGCAGGCCAACTCGGAGCACTGCCGCCACAAGGTGTTCGGTGCCGAATGGACCATCGACGGCGTCAAACAGGACAAGTCCCTGTTCCAGATGATCAAGAACACCTACCAGCTCCACAACTCAAACATCTTTAGTGCCTACAAGGACAACGCCGCTGTGATGAAGGGCGCTGTCGCTGGCCGCTACTACGCCGACCCGCGCAACAACAAGTACGACTTCCACAACGAAGAAGTCGACATCCTCATGAAGGTCGAGACCCACAACCACCCGACGGCCATTTCTCCGTTCCCAGGTGCCGCTACCGGTAGTGGTGGCGAAATCCGTGACGAAGGTGCCACGGGTAAGGGTTCCAAGCCGAAGGCCGGTCTCACAGGCTTCAGCGTTTCGAACTTGAAACTGCCGGGTGCAGTCCAACCTTGGGAAAAGGACTTTGGTAGCCCGTCCCGTATTGCTTCTGCCCTCGACATTATGATTGAAGGCCCGCTGGGTGGCGCCGCGTTCAACAACGAATACGGCCGTCCGAACATTCTCGGTTACTTCCGTACTTTCGAACAGGAAGTCGATGCCCAGAACGGCAAGGAAGTCCGCGGTTACCACAAGCCGATTATGTTGGCAGGCGGTCTTGGTAACATCAAGCATGAACATATCGAAAAGGGCCACATCGACCCAGGTGACCACCTGATTGTGCTCGGCGGTCCGGCCATGCTCATCGGTCTCGGTGGTGGTGCTGCTAGCTCCGTGCAGAACGGTGCCGGTAACGAATCTTTGGACTTTGCGTCTGTGCAGCGTGAAAACCCCGAAATGGAACGCCGCTGCCAGGAAGTCATCGACCGCTGCTGGGCGATGGACGAAGAAAACCCGATTACCTTCATTCACGACGTGGGTGCAGGTGGACTTTCTAACGCCTTCCCGGAACTGGTGAACGATGGCGGCCTCGGCGGTAAGTTTGAACTGCGCAATGTGCCGAACGATGAACCGGGCATGAGCCCCTTCGAAATCTGGAGTAACGAATCCCAGGAACGCTATGTGATTGCAATCGCAGGCGACAAGCTCGACGTGTTCGACGCCATTTGTAAGCGTGAACGCTGCCCGTACGCCGTGGTGGGCGAGGCGATTCCTGAAAAGCACCTGACCCTTACCGACAAGCATTTCGGTACGACTCCGATTGACATGCCGCTGGGTGTGCTCCTTGGCAAGCCGCCCCGCATGATCCGTAACGAAAAGAGCCAGAAGCGCCCGCTCAATTCCACGGTGGTTCCGGCCGATGCAACTATCAAGGACGTGGCTCACCGCGTGCTTGCAAACCCCACCGTCGCCGACAAGACGTTCCTCATTTCTATCGGTGACCGTTCTGTGACGGGTATGATTTGTCGTGACCAGATGGTTGGTCCGTGGCAGGTGCCGGTCGCCGACTGCGCCGTGACCTCTGCAACGCTCGATACTTACGAAGGCGAAGTCATGAGCATGGGCGAACGCGCCCCGGTTGCCCTCATTTCTCCGGCTGCCGCTGCCCGCATGACGGTGGCTGAATCCCTTACCAACATGGCTGCCGCTTGCGTGCCTGATATGGGCCGCGTGAACTTGTCCGCAAACTGGATGGCTACGCCGAACTACGAAGGCGATGGCGCCGACTTGTACGAAGCTGTGAAGTCCATCGGTATGGAACTCTGCCCGGAACTTGGCATCACGATTCCGGTGGGCAAGGACTCCATGAGCATGAGCACCGTGTGGTCTGACGCTCAGGGTAGCCACCGCGTGACCGCTCCGATTTCGCTTGTGATTAGTGCCTTTGCTCCTTGCGCCGATGTGCGCAAGACGCTTACCCCGCAGCTCTTGCAATGTAAGGATTCTACGCTCGTTCTCGTGGACCTTGCTCGCGGCAAGAACCGTATGGGCGCCTCCATCGCCGCTCAGGTTTACTGCAACCTCGGTGACAAGGCTCCGGATGTGGACAGCGCCAAGGAACTCCGCGCCTTCTTCGAAACCATCCAGAAGCTCAATGCGGCTGGCAAGATTATGGCCTACCACGACAAGAGCGATGGCGGCCTCTACACGACTCTCGCCGAAATGGCATTCGCAGGTCACGTGGGCGTGACGGTGAAGGCCGATGCCCTCAAGGGTAACCTCATCGACGCATTGTTCAACGAAGAACTTGGTGCCGTGCTCCAGGTGAAGAATGCTGACCTCGCGGCCGTTCGCGACGCATTTGCTGCTGCAGGTCTCGGCGATACGGTTTCTGAAATTGCAACGCTCAACGATACTTATAACTTGGTCATCGGCGACTACGCCGAAGGCCTCTCGGATCTTCGCGCCATCTGGAGCGACACGACCCGCCGCATCGCGGCTCTCCGCGATAACCCGGATTGTGCCGAAAGCGAATACAAGCTCAAGCTGGAACAGGACAATCCAGGTATCACGCCGAAGGTCACCTTCGACGTGGCGGCGTCCGCAAAGATTATCAAGGACTACGCAAGCCGCCCGAAGATGGCAATACTCCGTGAGCAGGGCGTGAACGGCGAGCTGGAAATGGCTGCCGCCTTCCAGAAGGCCGGCTTCGAATCCATCGACGTTCACATGACTGACATTCTCGAAGGCCGCGTAAGCCTCAAGGACTTCAACGGTCTCGTGGCTTGCGGTGGCTTCAGCTACGGTGACGTTCTCGGTGCTGGCGAAGGCTGGGCCAAGAGCATCCTCTTCAACCCGAAGGCCCGTGCCGAATTTGAGGCTTACTTTAACCGCAAGGACACCTTCACGCTCGGCGTCTGCAACGGCTGCCAGATGGTCTCTAACCTCAAGGACTTGATTCCGGGTGCCAAGCACTGGCCGCGCTTCGTGCAGAACCTCTCCGAACGCTTCGAAGCCCGCTTCTGCACGCTCAAGGTCGAAGACACTCCGGCAGTGCTCCTCAAGGGCATGGCAGGCTCCGTACTCCCGATTGCGGTGGCACACGGCGAAGGCCGCGCGGAATTCGCTAGTCGGGTCGCCGCCGAGGAATGCTTAAAAACTGGTCTCGTGGCGTTGCGTTACGTGGACGGCAAGCACGAATACACCGAACGCTACCCGCTGAACCCCAACGGCTCTCCGTTTGGCATCAACGGCCTCTGCTCCGAAGATGGCCGCGCCCTCGTGATGATGCCGCACCCGGAACGCGTGTTCCGTACCTGCCAGTACTCCTGGCACCCGGCGGACTGGGGCGAAGACGGTCCGTGGATGCAGCTCTTCCGCAACGGCAGAATCTTCGTAGCCGAAAAAGGCTAATGCCGAATTGTAATTAAAGTAAGGCCTAATGAAATATGTGAGAATCCCCGTTTCTCGGGGATTTTTTATATTTGAATAAAATAAAAGAGGGGAATTTATGCGCAATGTTCTTTTTTTGCTCATAGCGGTGGGCTTTTGTTTCAATAATGCCCTTGCTCAGGACACAGTCCGTTTTAAGAACGGCAAAGAAATCCAAGTAAAAATCCTGGAAATGACCGAGGAAGTGGTCAGTTACAAGAAATGGAGCTACCTGGAAGGTCCGACCATTAACGCTCCTATGTCCAAGGTGGTGAGCATTACTTATGCCAACGGGGAAACGGAAGTCTTTGACGAAACAGCGGCGGCTGAAGCGGCTCCTGCAGCGGTCCCGGCTCCTGCTCCTGTCGCCGAGCCAGCCCCTGCTCCCGTTGCAGAACCAGCTCCTGTTGTTGAGCCTGTGCCTGCCGCTGAACCAGCTCCTGTTGTAGAACCTGTGCCTGTCGCTGAACCTGCTCCCGAACCGGTGGTTGCGCCAGCTCCTGTTGAACAAGAAGCCCCTGTCGAAGAGCCTGCACCTGTGGTAAAAAAGAAGAAGAAACGCCCAGTCGTAGTTGCTGAAGAGGAGCCTGCTGAAGAAGAAGAGGAAACTCCTAAAAAGAAAAAGATATCGCCTTTTGATAATCCAGAATCGGTTTGGTATCAAGCTTCCAAAAATGGGTTTAGTGTTTGGGCTCAACCATTGGGATTTGTTTTGTGGGGCCCCATGATTGGCGTCGGGTATCGCAGTGGCACGTCGTTCCTGTTCGATGTTCATTTGAGATTACCGCAGTTTGGTTTTGCCTATGGAGCGGTTTCTGATGATCCCGATGATATGGCTGGTTTTGCGATAGGGGTCCAATTCAGGATGCTTGTTCCCAAGAGTAACGGAGGTTGGGTCTTGGGATCTTTCTTTGATTTTGGAAAGACCAATGCATTGTATAGAAAAGGGCAACTTAGGGAAGAGGAAGAGGGATGGAGTACTTTTGTTGCCGGTGTAAGCGGCGGTTACAGGTTCCAGTTTAACCACCATCTTTATTTGGATATGGGCCTTATGGCGGGAACCATTTTTGTGTCTGACCAGGATTGGCGTTATTCCAATCCCGAAAATTCCTACTATTCAAGTGACTACAATGATTCTTACGAAGGCTATATTATGGCTTTTGGTATGGTCATTTTATCGTTGGGAATCGAGTTCTAAACAGGCTTATACAGGAGAGAATATGAAAAAAGCAATTTGGCTGCTTGCTGTGTTATTTATGTTTTTTCTTAGCGCCTGCAGCGTAGAACCGACAGATTCGAATTACAAAGCGAACTCGGATTCTGATTACGATTCGGATGATTACCGTTCGGATGATGATTGGGGCGAGTATTCGGATTATTCAAATAACGAAAATTCGATAAAAAAATGGAACTGGACTCGTGATGATTGTGAGTCTTTTGGTGGCGTGATAACTTCTACGGGAGGTTGCTATCTAGCCTGTTCGTCCGATGACGATTGCCCAGAGGACTCGGAGTGCTGGGGAGGAACCTGGAGTTACCATTATTGCCAATCGAAAGTGTCAACGTATGGAGTGCCGTCCTCATGCACTACAGGATATGGGGATATTTCAGAAGGATATGATGAATCCTGCAATTTGTCCTGTGATTTGGCCTATGGAGATTTACAGTGCCCTCCGAATTTTAGGTGCGCTGAAACATACGGTGTTGAACGTTATGGCCTTGCTCACGATGGTTTCTGTACGGGCTACGTAGAAAACTCGGGTGGTGGAGGTTCGGGATATTGCTCTGGCTGCGGTGGAATTTTCTGTTCTGGGGATTGTATCGGTTGCCCCGGGTGCTAGGCCATAAATTAATACGGGTAATTCTTTGAATTCCTTTCAAAACGCCGCCTGAAAAAGAGGCGTTTTTTTTGCTTTGAAGTCGCATTCCTGTGATATGGAATATTCCATTTTGTCCTATTTGTATCATAAAAAACTGTGAAAATGATTGTAAAATTATTGAAATGTGTCGATTTTTGTGAAAAATCTTCATTTTTGTATCGTAATAATGTTGCGAAATCCCTCAAAAAAGTATATATTTATACCTGTATGAAACCTGTGATGGAATACCAGAATTTTCGCGTTTTTATACGCGACTTCTATACCGAGCGGAAGGACCGTTCAGGGTTTACCTGGCGCGACTTTGCCCGGGATGCCGGGTATTCCTCTCCGGTGTTTTTGAAGCTTGTCTGCGACGGCAAGGCGAACCTGAGCGATGTGGGGCTGGAACGCACCGCTGCCGCCATGGGCCTTACCGGCGTGGACCTCCAGTATTTTAGGGAACTGGTGGCATTCAACCAGTCCAAGGATTCTGCCGCCAAAAAGCATTCCTTTGCTGCCATGCGGAAAATGGCCCGGGAAAACAACCGGGAAATTATCGGCGAAGACCAGTACGACTATTTCCAGTCTTGGCAGAACCCGGTACTGCGTGAAATGGCACCCAACATGCCCGGAGCGACCCCGGCCCAGATGGCGGGCAAGTTGGCTTTTGATGGCGAGACGGCCAACGTCAAAAAGTCCCTGGCCCTGTTGCAGAAGACGGGCCTTTTGGAAAAAGATGCGAAGGGTGCTTTCAAGCAGAACAGCAAGGCTATTTCTACGGGTAACCTGGACGTTGCCTCCCTTTCGGTGCGGGAAATGCACCGCCAGATGGGGGAGCTTGCGGTGCGAGCCCTGGACGAGATTCCCGTGAAGGAACGGGACATTTCGGGCCTTACCCTCGGGCTTTCCGAAGAGGCTTTCCAGCGGGTGTCCATGGAAATCGAGGCTTTCCGCCGGCGCATTGCGGCAATTGCCCTGGAAGATTCCCATACGGACAAGGTTTACCGCTTGAACATGCAGCTTTTCCCGTTGACCAAGAATTTTGGTGCCGACAACAGAGAAAACCGTAATACGCAAAAGGGGGCGCAAGATGAATAAGTTCTACTTGACAGCCTTTGCGGGTCTCCTTTTTGCCGCCCTTGCCTGGGTGGGCTGCTCCGATAACGAAGTGGCCGGCGGCGTCAGCGAAGAGACCAACACCATTGCAGGTATTTTGGTAGACAAGAAGGGTGCTCCTGTAGTAAGCGCCATGGTCTATTGCAAGTCCGTTGAGGCAGATACGGTCACCTCTTCTGACGAGACGGATTCCAAGGGCAAGTTCAGCCTGCCCGTAAAACGTTTCGGCAACTATGGAATTTCGGCTACCGTAGATTCCCTGGCTTATTACGAAGTGGTGGAATTCAAAGGCAAGGATGTGGAACTGAATACGGCAACGCTTAAGGAAACTGCCGATGTTTCGGGCCGTGTCATGCTTCGTCAAGATTCTACGGCGGCGGGCATCCTGGTCCGCATACCCGGTTCTTCCTGGACCGCGACGACGGATTCTTTGGGCTTCTACAAGCTTGAAGGTGTGCCCGCGGGTAAAACAACCTTGCAGGTAGTTCCCGCAGATCTGACCCGTTTTGTGAGGGTGGAACATGAGGTGAATGTAGGCGCTCTGGCCGGTGCAAGTGGTATAGATTTTGTGATGCTTCCGCTCTCTATGGAATACGGCCTTCGCAGCTGGTGGGCCTTTAGTGCCGTCGGTAATGAGGGTCCCGTGGATTTCGTGAATGACTCCAGGTCCTGGACCGCGGGCATGAAGCTCTATGGCAATCCTGAATGGGGTGGATTTGTCAGTTATGACGAAACTTCGAACGTTGTCGGTGCGGTTCATTTCAAGGGGGCTTCCCAGTTTGGCGTGGTAGAAGACGATAGGGGAATTCTGGATAGTGCGACCGGATTTGCTGTTGAAGTGGTTCTGCATGTGGACAAGATCTTGGATACGGCGGCCACGTACCGCAAGAACCTGGTGGGCAAGCTGGGATTTGGTTCCGAAGATGACCAGAATGTGTTCAGTCTTGCGGTGGTCAAGGGTGAATGCAGTGCAGACAAGCCCAGTTTCGCCTTCTTCATGGCAGACGGTTCCGGCGATAGCCTTTCTTGCAAGAACGCCGTGGTGAGCAAGAACGCATTGGCATTCGGTAAGCGCTATTACCTGATGGCCACCTGGAACGGCAATGCGGTATCCCTGTACGAGAACGGCAAGAAGGTGGGGGAGACCGATGTGCAGTTCGAAAAGATTTTGCCTTCCGAGGAATCCATCTTTGTGGGCAAGGAGTCCCTGGAGTTCAGCCTGGAAGACCTTCGGATTTCCGTGGAACCCTTGAACGAAGCCGATGCGGAATTCCGCAACAAGAGCCATGAAATTGAAACTCTTTTTCTAGGAACCAATTTTCAAGGAACCATCTAACAGCAGGAGGACACCATGATCGAGATGAATGCAAATCAAGAAACGGCCTGCTTTGAAGTGAACGAGCACGGTCGTATCCTTTCGGGGAACAGGCGTTTTTGCCGGATGTTCGGTTTCGACGAAAACGAAATCCGCTGGCACTACCTGAACGACCTGTACCGTTACCACAAGGACTTTGTGGCCTTTCTTTCGGGGACGGACGCAATGAACTGCAACTTTGTCGCCAAGATGCGAACCCGCAAGGGCCGCAGTTTCAAGTGCAGCATCACCCGAGAGGCGGTGCAGGATGCCTATGGCAAGGTTCGTTTCCGCAGTACGGTCCGTAAGATGGTGGCCGGTGAGGCAACAGCTACGGCTCCTGCTATAGAGAATGTGGCCCCGTCGTCCGTGGTGTTCCTTGCCAAGTGTGCCCATTGTGGCTGTCAGATTCCCGTGGCCCGTGCCCGGGGTGTCAAACTGTCCACCCTCTGTAGCGATTGCGCCCGCAAGGTCTACCCCGAGGTGTACGAGCTGAAGACTGCCCAAGTTTAACAATCATAGAACCCATAAGCCCGGATTTGCACTGCTACGCATTTCCGGGCTTTTTTATATTTTCTGTGTCAAAGCGAGGTTTTATGCAGTCCTGGACCGAAATCAAGAACATTCAGAACCCCTCCGAAGAACAACAGCTGGAGGCCATTGGCCTTAACTGGTATGCCATTAGTTTAATTGAAAATCCCTCGGAAAAAGTCCAACTGGCCGCTTTCGAAAAGAATGTTCAGGCCATTTTGTACGTGAAGGGCGGTCCTTGTAATGCTTTGGTTGATGCCTTGAATTCCGTCTCCGAAGAGGCGATGGCAGCGGCGGTGAAGGCTGACCCGAACATCTTCAAGTTTGTTCACAATCCGGACCTGCTTCGTGCCGCTGTCCGTGAAGACTGGAAAGTGGTCCGCCAGATCAAGGATGCGGGAGACGACCTGTGGGCAGAGGCTGTTCGGGTGAGCGCCGACGCCTTGAAGTATGTCAGCAACCCGGGGGAGAAGGTCATGCTTGCCGCCCTGGAGCGGGACTGGAAACTCCTTCAGGACATTGAACGCCCCTCCGCCGCCATGGTGGCTGCCGCTGTGAAGCAGGATTACCACGCTTTGGAATTTGTGAGCATCAAGCGCCGTACGGAGCCTGTACAGCTCGCTGCTGTCCACGCTGACCCTCGCTGTATCCAGTTCCTTGAACGGGCCAGCGAGGCTGTCCAGATGGAAGCCGTCAAAAAAGACAAGTCGGTGTTTGGCCTAATAAAGCACCCGACTCCTGCTGTCGTAGATTACTGTAAGTAGTTCTCAGATTACTTCTTGAAGGCTTTCAGAACCGCAGCAGCCTTGCCGAATTGCTGCTTCACGGACTTGGGACCGGTACCGCCTTCGATGTTACGGCGGCTTACGCTGTATTCGAAGGTGAGGGTCTTCTTCATCTGACCCACATTCGGGACGCCGGCGGCTTCCCAGGCCTCGTCGCTGAGGTCCGTGAATTCGAGGCCTTGGCGGGCGGCTTCGCCGACCAGGCTACCGACCACGTGGTGGGCGTCGCGGAACGGCACGCCGGATTCGACCAGCAAGTCAGCGAGGTCGGTAGCCAGCAGCGCCGGCAGCATCTTTGCGTGCATCTTGTCGAAGTTAAAGCGTGCACTTTCCAAGGCCTCTTTCATGACGCGGAGAATCACCTTCACGTTATGGACGGAGTCGAATACCGGTTCCTTGTCTTCTTGCAGGTCGCGGCTGTAGCTGAGCGGGGCTCCCTTCACCAGCGTGTAAAGCGCGCTGAAGTTACCGAGCATGCGACCGGACTTTCCGCGGATGAGTTCCATGGAATCCGGGTTCTTCTTCTGCGGCATCATCGAGGATCCGCTAGAGAAGGCGTCGTGCAGGGTGAGGTAGCCGAATTCGCTGGTGCTCCAGTTCACAAAGTCTTCGGCGTAGCGGCTCATGGTGTTCGCGATAATCGCGAGGTCCGCTTCGAATTCCAGCATCATGTCGCGGTGGCTCACGGCGTCGATGCTGTTGGGGCTCACGCCGTTGAATCCGAGTTCCTTCGCCACCAAAGCGCGGTGGTACGGGAATGCGGAGCCTGCCATGGCGCCGCTACCCAGCGGAAGTTCGCTATGCAGTTCCAAAAAGTTGTCGAGGCGCTTCACGTCGCGGCTCACGGCAAAGAACATGCTCATCAGGTAATGGCTGAAGTAGATGGGCTGTGCCTGCTGCAGGTGCGTGTAGCCCGGCATCATCTTGCCGAAGTATTTCTTGGCGAGGTCCAGCACCGTTTCCATCAAAGAAACTTCGAGAGCGCGGATTTCGGCGGCGCGGTGGCGCATGTAAAGCTTGAAGTCCGTGCAGACCTGGTCGTTACGGCTGCGGCCCGTGTGAATCTTCTTGCCGAGGGCACCGATGCGTTCGGTGAGCACCCGTTCCACGGCCATGTGGATGTCTTCGTCGGATTCCTGCCAAAGATTCTTGCCAGCCTTGTAGTCCTTGAGAATGCTCTCGAGGCCATCGCAAATCTTCTTGTATTCCGCCTTGCTGAGCACGCCGGATTCTACCAGGCCCTTGCCGTGGCCGATGCTTCCTTCGATGTCTTCTTCGATGAGTTCGGCGTCAAATTGCAGGCTGAAGCTCAGGTCCACCATGCTCTGCGCCATGCCGCTAGCAAAACGGCCGGTCCACATGTTGGTCTGGGTGCCTTTTTTAGCAGAATCTTTCTTTGCAGATTTTTTTGTGCTGATCCTAGCCATTTTCAAGTCCTTTTTCTTTTTACAAAAGCAAATATAAAATCTAGGCCGGTAACCGAGTCCGAATGAATTCCAGGGCTTCGTCTGCGGCGGTCTCAAAGTTGCCAACTAGAGGCGACGGGTCCAGTTCAATAGCCCCTTCGGTCTTTTCTGTTGAAAGCCTCAGAGCCAAGGCGCAGTAAGTGTTGGGGTAGGGGACCCCTGCCACGGGGGCGTAGGTCTCTGGAATCTTTTCGTCGGCGAAGACAAAAATTCGTTCTTTTTCGGAACCCGATTCCAGTGCGGCGGCACAGTCCGTAAGTCCATGCCTGAAGGCGTCCCTTCCCGAAAAAACGGCTGAATAGCCAGCGGTGTTTTTTTCGAGAATGGTGGCATTGGCGATAGAAGCGTTGAATACAGATAAACTAAAATGTGCCGGAGATACGTTGCCGGTCTGTAAAAGAGTGTCTGAAATTTTCAGTTGTTGGGAGATTTCGCCATATTGGGAGGCGAAGGTCACCTTGCAGGGCGGTAAGTCCTTGGAGATGGCGTCATTTACGAACACCACCATCTTGGAAAGGAGGCTGAGCCTGCGCCGGGTGAGCATAGGCACGAATTTCACGTCGGGCTGAGGAGCCTCTTCACTCGGGACAAAAACCTTGAATTTTTTGATATAGATCATTTTGTCCTGAACCGCAGCAACGAATAGCTGTTGGGGCCAACGTTGTGGTGTGCTTCTTTCAGTTCAAAGCCTGCAATTTCAACGGCGTGTTTCAGTTCCTCGAAACGGTACATCTTGGAGTTGCCGTTGGCAATGCAGGTGAAGTAGAGGGACGTGGCCTGCAGGGAGTAGGCGGCCGCTTCGAAGCGTTGCTTGTCCCACAGGGGTTCCAGCACGTACACGTCCGTTTCTGCAGTGGCGGCGGTGCGGATTTTAGTCAAGATCTTGGTGATTTCTTCCAGGGAGAAACAGTCCAGGAACTGGCTCATCCACACGGCGTCGGCCCCCTTCGGGAACTCGGTGGTGTTGTCTAGCACGTTGCAGGGCACCATGTCGATACGGTTCTCGAATCCGGCGGCCTTGGCGTTCTTTTCGGCCACGGCGGTCTGGCCCGGCAGGTCGATGATGGAAACCTTTACATCGGGGTTGTACTTGCAGCAGGCAATGGCCCACTTGGCGGTATTCCCGCCGATGTCGAACAGGCGGCCCACGGGGTTGGAGAACACGATGGGGAGTGCTTCGGGGAAGGCAAGGTCGGAATAGAAATGGTCAAAGCCGAACCAGCTCTTTTTTTGCTGGTCGGTGAGCTGGGAAAGTCCCTGATAAACCGTGCTCCAGTTGCCCAGGTGCTTGAGTCCGGCGGGTTTTCCTTCGCGGATAGCTTCTTGCATATCTTCGGCGCCCAGGTAGCAGATGTCTTCGGAAAAGTCCATGTTCACCTGGGTCATTTCGTCCTTCATCAGGAAAAATCCAATCTTTCCGAGGGTGAGCCGCAGGTCGTCTTCTTTGGAATCCTTGTGGAGCTTGATGGCACCCATGCCGAGGCCCATTTCGATAAGAACGCCTACGCCGTAGAGGGAAATGCCCAGTTTCTTGGAAAGTTCCGAAACCGTAATGCCGTTCTTGCGGGCGTTACTGATTTCTTCCAGGATTCCCATGTCACGGAGGGCCTTGGCGGCATGGAAACTGAGGGGGGCGAAAGCGATTTTTTGAGCCTCGAACTTGGCGTCCACGGCGTTGATCTTGTCTTCGGTATAAAAGTCAAACATAGCGGGTCTCTTTATTTTGGGCCAAAATATAGTTTTTTTTGGAAAGGCTTTTTTACTTATTGGAAAATTTCTATATTTCCGCCGTAAAATGGAGATTCTATGTCAGATTTGAACCAGAAGATTAAAGAAGTGATTATCAAGTCCTTGGAACTTGAAGATATCACTCCGGAAGATATTTACGACGACGCGCCCCTTTTCGGGGAAGGCGACCGCAGCCTTGGGCTCGACAGTATCGACGCCCTGGAACTGGGGATTGCCATCAAGGAGAACTTCGGCGTTTCTTTCTCTACCGTGAACGAAGAGACCAAGAAGCACTTTGCCTCCGTCAACGCCCTGGCCGCCTACATTTCTGCCAACTCCCCTAGCTGATAAAGGACTGAACATGGAAAAACAGGAAATTTTCGACAGAATCAAGAACGCCCTGGTCGAGGAATTCGACATGGACGCCTCCAAGCTTGTTCCCGAGGCTAGGCTTTACGAAGATTTGGAATTGGACAGCATCGACGCCGTGGACCTGATCGTGAAGCTCAAGTCCATGCTGCCCCGCAATATCGACCCCGAAGTGTTCAAGGCCGTGCGCACCCTGCAAGACGTGGTGGACGCCATCTACGGCCTGATCCACGAAACGGAATCCAAGTAATGAAATCCGTGGCGGGAAAGGTCATCTTTGCCGCACTTTCGGTACTCTACCCGGCGCTGGTCTTTTGTGGACTGGTGTTTTGGGATATCTCGCCCCGACGTCTGAGCCTCTTGCTTATAGGCCTTGCCTTTGTGCTGTTTTTCAACACGACCCAGGGCCGCAGGAACGCATCTGTTGGGGCCGGCACGGTTCAGGGGAACGGTGCGGCCACAGCCGATGGGGCCGACACAGTTCAAGGGAACGGCGCATCTATAGCTGGTAGGGAAAGCGCGGCGAACAGCCTCAAGGACTACGCCCTGGTGGTGTTGATGCTCGCCTGCGGGGGCGTCTCGTTTTTTGCGGACAGCCTCTTGTTCCTGGAGTTTTACCCCGTGCTGGTGAGCCTCTCGCTCTTGGCCTTTTTCGGGATTTCCCTCTGGAAAAAGCCCAGCTTCGCTTTTCGCATGGCCTGCCTCGGCGACCGGCGTCTGCAGGCCTCGCCGGAGCGAGCTTTTGTGGAGCGGTACTGCGACCGGGTGACTCTCGCCTGGTGCTTTTTTTTCGTGTTCAACGCCGTGGTGGCGTCTTTTACAGTTTTTGTAGGCGATGAGAAAATCTGGTCGCTGTACAACGGCCTAATCTCCTATATTTTAATCGGTATATTTTTTGCCGTAGAATTCATGGTTCGTAAAATGATGCAGAAAAAGATGCATTCCTATATTCCCGTGTGTGAGCTTCAGCGGGATTCCCGCCCGTCCGGCATGGTGGTCTGCTTTGACGGTGACTCCGTACGCACCTGGGCCGACTTCACCGACGATGTTTCCAAGGTCCGGCGCTATCTGGAAGAGCGTGAAAACGCCCCCTGGATTTTGCACTGCGAGGATTCCTACTACTTTATGGTGGGCCTGCTGGCCATGCTCCAGGGAGGCCGCAAGGCGCTGGTGACGGCGAACCGGCAGGAGGCTTTTATCAAGGAAATCCAGAAGCCCGGCTATGGATTCTTGACGGATGAGCCTTTTGCGGGGGCTACCCTGATTCAGGATGTTTTGCAGAACACGGAATCCGACGGTCGCTGGAATACCTTCGACAAGGACAGCTCCCCCATGGTGATGTACACCTCCGGCACTACCGGCGAGCCCAAGATGGTCCCCAAGATGTTCTGCCAGTTCGAGAACGAACTTTTCGAGCTGGTGAAGGTCTTTGGCGACGACTGGGTGAACCGCAAGGTCTATAGCACGGTGAACCACCACCACATTTACGGCCTGCTGTTCACGGTGCTGCTCCCCACGGCTACGGGGCTGCCTTACCGCAGACACCGCATCGATTACCCCAGCGAACTGGCTAGCATTGCGGGGGAGGCGGCTGTGATTGCCTCCAGCCCGGCCTACCTGAAACGCCTCGCCGCCGATGCCGAAGGGCCCATAGCGTTCAAGACGACGCCCATCATCTATTCGTCGGGAGGCCCCCTGCCAGAGGAAGTGGCCCGCAAGTGCGAGGGCATTACGGGCTACTGGACCACCGAAATCTACGGCAGTACAGAAACAGGCGGAATCGCCTATCGCCAGTCCAAGAACGGCCCCATCTGGACGCCCTTCGAGGTCTGCAAGATGAGCATCGGCGAGAACGACTGCCTGAACGTGAAGTCCAGCTACATCCTGGAGCCCGAAGGTTTTACCACCGGTGATCTGGTGGAAATCTACGACGACGGACGGTTCCTGTTGAAGGGCCGTGCCGATTCCATCGTGAAAATTGAGGAGAAACGCATTTCCCTGCCGGAGGTGGAAAACCGCCTGAAGCAGACGGGCCTGGTGCAGGACGTGCGTGTGGTGCCTATGGTGGGTAAACGGCAGTACCTGGCCGCCGCCATCGTGCTGAATGCTGATGGGGTGGCGCGGTTCAAGGACCAGCCCAAGCTAGAGATAAACAATTTCTTCAAGGCTCACCTGAACCAGTTCCTGGAAAACACGGTGACGCCCAAGAAATGGCGCTACCTGGAAGAACTGCCCCAGGATACTCAAGGAAAAATCAAGATGCGCGATATCCAGGCCCTGTTCGGCCTCCCCGAATCCAAGAATTTCAGGATCCTGAAAATGCACAAGGAACCGGGCGCCCTTTCGCTCAAACTGGTGTTCCCTGCAGACAGCGACTTTTACGACGGGCACTTTCCGGCATTCAAGCTGTTGCCTGCCGTGGCCCAGGTGGACATGGTGGCCTTGCTGGCCCACGCCCTGCTGGATACGCCCCGGGCGGTACAGAGAATCCAGCGGACCAAGTTCAGCTACCCGGTGCTGCCCGATGTGCAGACCAATCTGGAGATGTCCTACAAGGCGGAGTCGAACAAGGTGCTGTTCACTTACACGAACGATGCAGGTCGTATGCTTTCTACGGGAACCTTAGTCATGCAGGCGGAAACATGAGAGAATTGGCCGACTTAAAATTTTGCGCTATCGTGCCCGTGTATAGGCACGAATCTACCACCCGCAAGGTGGCGGAAAGCCTTTCGGCCCAGGGACTTTCGGTTATTTTGGTAGATGACGGCAATGCTCCCGAGGGTCATGCCATCTTGGAGGCTGTGGCCAGTGAAGTGCCGAATACGGTGCTCGTGACCCGCGCCCAGAACGGTGGCAAGGGCGCGGCCGTGATATGCGGGCTTGAAAAGGCCCATGAACTGGGGTTTACTCACGCCCTGCAGATGGATGCCGACGGCCAGCACGACGCCGACGCTATCCCCTTCTTTTTGAAGGCCGCCCGCAAGCATCCGGAGGATTTGATTGCGGGGCTACCGCAGTACGACGGCAGCGTGCCCAAGTCGAGGGAACAGGGGCGGAAAATCACCAACTTCTGGGTGGCCATCGAGACGCTTTCGAAGGACATTCCCGATTCCATGTGTGGTTTCCGGATTTATCCGGTAAAGTCCACGATGCCTGTGGCAAAGAAAGTGACCAGCTACCGCATGGGTTTTGACATCGAGATTCTGGTCCGCCTTTCTTGGGCGGGAGTCAAGATGCGCTTTTACCCCATCAAGGTCACTTACCCCGAAGACGGTGTTTCGAATTTCAGGGTTTTCGGGAGCAATGTTGAAATTTCCTGGACCCACACCAAGCTCTGTGTGGGAATGCTCCTGCGCCTGCCCATGCTTTTGGCCCGCCGCTTGGCGAAAAAGAAATGAGTGCCGAAAATCAAAACTGGTTTGAACTGAAAGAAGTGGGCGGAAGCCTTTGGCATTTCCGCTTTATGCTGTGGATTACCTGCCACCTGCCGCTCCCGGTGGTGGAATTTCTGGTAGCCGTGGTGTGCTTTTTCTTTTGGCTTGGGGCGGCCCCTGTGCGGGCTCGATCCAAGGCCTACCTGAAACGGCTCTACGCCTTGCAGGGCCGGAACGTTCCGCCCTTTGCCACCTACAGGCACGTGCTTTCTTTTGCCCTTTCCATGATAGAAAAGCTCTTGGGCTGGCGGGGCGTGATTCCCCTTAAGAACGTGGAAACCCAGGGCGATGACCTGGACATGCTGGTGGAACAGCTGGACCGTGGGGAAGGTGCTTTTTTAATTTGTTCGCACCTAGGGAACATGGAAATGTTGCGCTCCCTCACGGGGTATGGCAAGATTCATACCCACAGGCAGTTTACGGTACACCCGGTGGTGGATTTTTCGGGAACATCCAAGTTCAATGCCCTCCTGTACGAGCTGAATCCGGACCTGATGAATACGGTGGTGGACGCCAACAAGATAGGCGTAGATAGCGCCGTAGGGATGAAGGACTGGATTGCTTCTGGCGACCTGGTGGTGATTGCCGGGGACCGCACCTCGGCCAACTCTACCGACCGCAATGTAGAGATGAAGTTCCTGGGGGAGACCGCCAATTTCCCGGAGGGGGCTTTTACCTTGGCGAGCATCTTGAATGCCCCGATTTATTTTGCCTTTGCTATCCGCAAGAAGGACTTTGATATCCGTTCTTCTTACGAGATGCATATCGTGCGGGCCAAGACTTCTTTTGACTGCAGCCGCAAGGAGCGCTTAGCCCGTGTGGCGGCTCTGGTACAAGAATACGTGGGAATGCTCGAAAAGCATTGCCTGCGTCACCCGTACCAGTGGTATAATTTCTATAATTTCTGGCACAAAAATTTTTAAAGGACTGTTGAAATGGACAAGGTCGTAATTGGAAGTGGAAAGCTCACTATCGAACAGGTGGTGGCCATCGCAAAACGCAAGGTTTCCGTAGAATTGGAGAGCTCTCCCGAGTTCCAGAAGAAAATCAACGCCGGTGCTGAATTCTTGGACGAGGCCCTGGCAAAGCACGGCGGCATTTACGGCGTAACCACGGGTTACGGCGATTCCTGCACCCAGGTGGTGCCGCCTGACCATTATTACGACCTGCCGGTGAACCTGACCCGTTTCCACGGCTGCGGTCTAGGTGCCTACTTTGACGAAGAGACTACCCGCGCCATCATGGCTGTGCGCCTGAACACGCTGGCTCAGGGCTTTTCCGGTGTGAGCTACGCCCTGCTGAAGATTATTATGGACTTTTTGCAGAACGACATTTTGCCGCTGATTCCGCAAGAAGGTTCTGTAGGGGCCAGTGGCGACCTGACGCCGCTTTCTTACCTGGCCGGGGCCGTCATTGGCGAGCGGGATGTGCTGTACAAGGGCGAACGCCGCCCGTCGATGGATGTGATGAAGGAACTGGGCATTACGCCCCACCGTTTCCGCCCCAAGGAAGCCATCGCCATCATGAACGGAACGGCTGTGATGAATGCCGTGGCCTGCATGGCCTTTAGCCGTGCCGAATACCTTTCTGACCTGAGCTGCCGCATTACGGCCATGAACACCATCGCCATGAAGGGTAACGCCTACCATTTCTACGAAAGGCTCTTTGCCGTAAAGCCCCATCCGGGCCTGGTGACCGCTGCCAAGAAGATGCGCGACGCCCTGAACCTGGAAGTGGAAAAGAACATTGTTCCCGAAAAGATTCAGGACCCTTATTCCCTGCGCTGCGCACCCCACGTGGTGGGCGTGTTCTACGATTCCGAACCTCTGCTTCGCCAGCTCATCGAAATCGAGATGAACAGCGCCAACGACAACCCCATCGTGGACCCTGAAACAAAGAACATTTTCCACGGCGGTCATTTCTACGGCGGTCATATCTGCCTTGCCATGGATACCCTCAAGAACATCGTGGCGAATCTGGCCGACCTTCTGGACCGCCAGCTAGCCACCATCGTGGATATCAAGTTCAACCGTAACTTGCCGCCTAACTTGTCCGGAAGTAACGGGGAATTCTCCATCAACCACGGTTTCAAGGCAGTGCAGATTGGCGTGTCGGCCTGGACGGCAGAAGCCCTCCACAATACCATGCCCATGAGCGTCTTTAGCCGCTCTACCGAATGCCACAACCAGGACAAGGTAAGCATGGGCACTATCGCTTCCCGCGACTGCATCCGGGTGATTGAGCTTACTGAACAGGTGGCTGCCGCCGTGCTTTTGGCCGCTTCTCAGGCCCTCCATTTCCGCCTGGAACGGGGCGAGGTGGATTCCAAGCGCCTGGATGGCGTGCGCAAGACTCTGGAACAGGTCTTTGAGCATTTCAAGCCCCTGACCTGCGACCGCCAGCTGGAAGGCGACCTGCGCAAGACTCTTGAACTGATTCGCGAAAAGCATTACGCGGTATAGCGGGGGCCCGCCATGGCACAGAAAAAACTGAAGGCGACGGTGGAATTCCAGGTGGAATTCTACGACGTGGATTCCATGAAGGTGGCCTGGCACGGCAATTACGTGAAGTACATGGAAATGGCCCGCTGTGCTTTGCTCACCAAGATCAAGTACGACTATTATGCCATGGAAAAGAGCGGTTTTGCCTGGCCCGTGGTAGATATGCACGTGCGTTACCTGCGCCCTATGGTCTTTATGCAGCGGATTCGCGCCGAGGTGACACTGGAAGAATATGAGGTGTGCCTCAAACTTTCGTACAAGTTTTTCGATGCCGAATCGGGCACGCTTCTTTGCAAGGCCGAAAGCATGCAGATGGCCGTGAACATGCAGACGCTGGAGTCCCTGATGGTGTGCCCGCCCTGCTTTGTGGACCAGGTCCGTGCGGCCCTGGAGGCGGAACCCTGATTTTGAAGATGGCCGGTAGTTTCAAATCCCCTGGCTGCAAGATGCGACACCTGTTGGGGCTGCTGGCGTGTGTTTTGCTGTTGGTTGGCTGCAGCCGCTCCAACGTAAAGCCCGGAACCGCCCCTGTGTATTATTCGGACTCCCGCTCCGTGGTGCTCCTCCCTACGACGGCCATGACCGAAAAGTTGGACATGCCCCAGCATCTGCGTGGGGAATTCACCCAGCAGGACGGTTCCCTGAAGTCCTTCGAGGGAGATTCCTGGGTCAGGGCCAACGATAGCGTTCTTTCCATTATGCTGTTTAGCGGGTTCGGTACTACCATTGCCGAAATTACCTATGGTAAGGATTCCCTGCATTTTGAAAGTTCCGTGATGGATGTGGAAAAGATGAAGGCGGAATATGTGCTTGCGGATTTCCAGGTGTGCTTTTATCCTTACGATGCTCTGAAAAAGAATTTTGAGGCGGCAGGTTTTGCTTTTGAAGAGGCCCGCGGGCCTGCACATGACTTTGTGCGGACATTGAAGGACGGAAATACTCTGGTACTTACCGCCCAGCGCAAGGGTAAAGAGATAACGCTGGTCAACAGCCTGCGCCATTACAGTTACCACATCACCTTGGGAGAGGAGCAATGAACCGTCCGCTTTATGTCAATGATTTCGGTCTTCACTGCATTTGGGGTGGTGACAAGGAAAACGTTTTTGAAAAGCTTACCCGCGGGGAACGGGGTGTTTTTACCATGCACGACGTGGCCGGAGTCATGCGGCCTGCGGCCACCATCGAGCCGGACATGCTTCCGCGGGTGGAGAATGCCGAATTTGACAACCGGGTGAATCGCCTGAGCCGTGCGGCCTTGGACCAGATGGACGATACCGTGCGGCATGCGGTGGAAAAGTTCGGCCCCGACAGGGTGGGCATTTTCATTGGCTCTTGCGACAATGGCTCCGAATCGTCCCTTGCGGCCCTCAAGTGCTTCAAGGAAACGGGCAAGTTTCCCGAGGGCTACAAGCTGGAATACCAGTGTGCAGAATTTCCGGCCCGCTACATTGCGGAACGTTTCGGCATCACGGGAATGTGCCAGGTCCATTCTACGGCCTGTGCGTCAAGTGCCAGCGCTTTTGTGTCGGCCCGGAACAACATTTACGCTGGCACTTGCGACGCCGCCATCGTTGGCGGCGTGGACATTGCTTCCCTTTCTGTGATTCTCGGCTTTGCCTCCTTGGAAGCAATGTCCGACAGGCCCACCAATCCTTTCAGCGCGAACCGTTCGGGCCTGACTCTGGGCGATGCTGCGGCCTACTTCGTGGTGACTCGGGAAAGCTGCCCGGACCTGTGCCGCCCCGGCTACGAAGGCTTGCAAGTGCTGGGCTTTGGCGAAAGTGCCGACGCCGACCACATTACCGCTCCCCGTGCCGACGGGGAAGGGGCATACCTTGCCATGTCTGCTGCTCTTGCCGATGCGGGCCTGGACGCCTCCGACATCGGCTACATCAACCTTCACGGTACAGGCACCAAGCTGAACGACGCCATGGAATCCCGTGCGGTAAACCGAATTTTTGGCGAAAATGTTCCTGCAAGTTCCACCAAGGCCATTACGGGCCATACCCTCGGGGCGGCAGGCGCCCTGGAGGCCGCCTTCTGCTGCCTGGCCTTGACTCACGACGGGGCGCTGCCCGCTCACCTGTACGACAGCGTCATGGACCCGGAACTTCCGGCGCTGAACCTGGTGAAGCCCGGCAAAACGGTTCCTGGCCTGCGTTACTGCATCAGCAATTCCTTTGCCTTTGGCGGTTGTAATGTATCTTTAGTCTTGGGGAAAAAGTAAGATGGACAAGATGGAATTCAAGACCCGCGACGAAATTTCCACCCTGGTACCTCACAAGGGCAAGATGCTCCTGCTGGACCGTATCCAGAGTTTTGACCTGCAAGAAATCACCATCACGACCCAGGTGGACATTTCCGCAGACTGCATATTCTACAGCGAAGAGCTGGGCGGTGTTCCCTCTTATGTGGCTTTTGAATACATGGCCCAGAGCATTTCCGCCCTTTCGGGAATCCACGGACGTTCTTGCGGCAAGAGTCCCAAGGAAGGCTTTATCATGAGCGTGTCCAACTGCAAGGCCGAACTGACGGCGTTCAAGCCCGGCGACGTGGTGGAAATCTGCGTCAAGCAGACTATGCGCATGGACATGGCGGTCACTTTCGACGGTATTGCGACCGTAGGCGGCAAGCAGGTGCTGTCGGCTACCCTCAGCACCGTCGAGGTGGAAGACGCCAAGTCGATAATTGATTCTAAAGACTAACATTTAAGATTTATATTTTATCTGTATGA
Organism: Fibrobacter sp.; assembly: GCA_017503015.1. NCBI lineage: Bacteria > Pseudomonadati > Fibrobacterota > Fibrobacteria > Fibrobacterales > Fibrobacteraceae > Fibrobacter > Fibrobacter sp. Next base: position 23,959 of record JAFVTX010000058.1, read on the forward strand.
AAATGCGATTTGAAAAGAAAGTCTGGCTAAGCAGCCCCACCATGCACGGCGAAGAAATCAAGTATGTGACCGAAGCGTACGAAACCAACTGGATGAGCACCGTGGGTGCGAACATCAACGAGGTGGAACTCCTCGCTGCCGAAAAGGTGGGCTGCAAGTATGCCGTGGCGCTCTCCGCCGGTACGGCCGCACTGCACCTGTGCACAAAGCTTGCGGGTGAGGCCCTTTACGGAATGCCCAAGGTGGGCGAGGGGAGCCTGCGCGGCCACAGGGTGTTCTGCAGCGACATGACTTTCGACGCGACGGTGAACCCCATCGCCTACGAGAACGGCGAGGCCGTTTTCATCGACACCGAGTACGATACCTGGAACATGGACCCGATGGCGCTCGAAAAGGCGTTCGAGATTTACCCCGAAGTGCGACTGGTGGTGCTAGTTCATTTGTACGGAACGCCCGGCAAGGTGGACGAAATCCGCGCGATTTGCGCCCGCCACAATGCCCTCCTTATCGAAGACGCCGCCGAAAGCTTCGGTGCCAGCTACAAGGGTGTACAGACCGGCAAGTTCGGCGACTACAGCGCCATCAGTTTTAACGGCAACAAGATCATTACCGGTTCTAGCGGCGGCATGTTCCTGACTGATAGCAAGGACGACGCCGAGAAGGTGCGCAAGTGGAGCACCCAGAGCCGCGAGGCGGCCGCCTGGTACCAGCACGAAGAGGTTGGCTACAACTACCGCATGAGCAATGTCATCGCCGGCGTGGTCCGCGGCCAGATGCCTTATTTGGAAGAACATATCGCCCAGAAAAAGGCAATCTACATGCGCTACAAGGAGGGCCTGAAGGGCCTCCCGGTGCAGGTGAACCCCTACGACGCCGCCAACAGCGAACCGAACTTCTGGCTCAGCTGCCTGATTATCGATAAAGAAGCCATGTGCAAGCAGGTCCGCGGCGAAACCGACGCCCTGTACATCCACGAGGTGGGCAAGAGCTGCCCCACGGAAATTCTGGAACGCATTGCCGCCATGAACGCCGAAGGTCGCCCCATCTGGAAACCCATGCACATGCAGCCCATGTACATGAACCACGCCTTTATCACCGCGCAGGGTAACGGCCGTGCCCGCACCAACGCCTACATCGCGGGCGGCATCACCGACGTGGGCGCCGACATCTTTGCCCGCGGGCTCTGCCTCCCCAGCGACAACAAGATGACCCCCGAACAGCAGGATGCTATCATCCAGGCTATCCGCGAGTGTTTTTAACATAAATCATCGATGGTTGAATCTTGCCTGAACGGGCAAAAAAGTCTTGATTGTAAAGAAAGACCTATTGCTTTTTTGTGCAGTTTTATGTATATTAGTGCTCGTAAGAGCAACTATACAAAAAGGCAATTATGGATGTTCGTGAAAAATTGCGGATTCTATCGGCGGCAGCCAAGTACGACGTATCCTGCTCCTCTAGCGGGTCCAGCCGCTGTGCGCCTCCTGGCGGGCTGGGTGACGCCTGCAGTGCCGGCATTTGCCACACCTGGGCCGCCGACGGGCGTTGCGTCTCACTTTTGAAGGTATTGCTCAGCAACGCCTGCAAGTACGACTGTGCCTATTGCGTGAACCGCCGGAGCAACGACGTTCCCCGGGCCACCTTTACGCCTAAAGAGCTTATCCAGCTGACCATAGAGTTTTATCGCCGGAACTATATCGAGGGCCTGTTCCTGAGCTCTGCAGTGATTAAAGATCCGGACTATACCATGGAACTTCTGGTGAAAATCGCCCGGGAGCTCCGGACAGTGCACCGCTTTGGTGGATACATCCACCTGAAGGCAATCCCGGGGGCTAGCGCCCGTCTCTTGTACGAGGCGGGTCTATATGCCGACCGGAGCAGCGTGAATATTGAGGTTCCTTCTGACAAGTCCCTGCAGTACCTCGCTCCCGAGAAGAACTTTGCCTCAGTATATGCGCCCATGAACTTCTTTGCTGAACGCAAACTGGAATACAAGGCTTCCGTAAGCCGTTACACTCCGAGTTTCTTGCCGGCGGGTCAGAGCACCCAGATGATCGTGGGGGCGTCGGGGGAGTCGGACTACCAGATTCTTTCCCTGACCTCGGGCTTTTACAACAAGCAAAAACTCAAGCGGGTCTACTATTCGGGCTATGTCCCTATCAATGCAGACAAGCGCCTGCCGGTGCTTACCACCAAGCCTCCTCTGGTTCGGGAACATCGGCTTTATCAGGCGGATTGGCTTATGCGGTTTTACAAGTTCCGCTATGACGAGATTCTGGACGAGGCCCATCCGAACCTGGACCTGGAGCTGGATCCGAAAATCGGCTGGGCGTTGCGCCATCCGGAAATGTTCCCGGTGGACATTCAGCATGCCGATTACGAGATGATTTTGCGCGTCCCGGGAATCGGCGTCAAGTCGGCCCAGCTTATCGTTTCGGGCCGTCGCTTTGCCAAAATCCGGCTGGAACAGCTGAAAAAGATGGGGGTGGTCCTTAAGCGGGCCAAGTACTTCATCTACCATCCGGACACTCCCGCAAGCCTGCGCAGGCTTTACCCCGAGATGGTGCGGCCCCTGCTCCTTCCGCGGCCCAAGTCCGGCCAGCTGGACTTGTTCAGCAACACCCCGCTGGCCCTGCCTGCATAAGGCGCGACTATGATTCCGGCAAGAAGGGGTGGTGAGCTACGCAGTGCGAACCAGGGGAAGGCTTTCCCCTAACCCCTAAATCCTAGATCCTAGATCCTAAAAAGTTTTCAGTCCTCAGTATATATTTGGCGCCAAAGGCGCGACTATAAGAACTCACAACTCATAACTGACAACTCATTACTAATCCCACACCCCACACCTCACACCGCCTATGTCCCTCTCCATCCAATACGATTCTACATTCGAAGGCTTTCTCAGTGCAGTCTTCGAGATTTACCGCCAGCATCTCGAAGTGGGCGAAATCCGTCCGGATCGCTCTACGGCTCCGGCGGATATGTTCCTGCAGCCTTTCCATATCGAGACCAGCGAGGAGTCGGCGGCCCGCCTCCATCGCGCCATCGTAAACTTTGCAAGCGAAGAGGTTTATAACCTGCTTCATGCGGCTTTTTTGTCCGAAGAGGAGGGGGTCGAAATGAAGATTTTCGCCTTCTTGAAAAAGCTGTTTTCAGGAGCTGATCCAAGTTACGGCCAAAATCCAGCTTCGGCGGAAATGCTCCCGCTTTACAAGCTGGGCCAGTCCGTGCGTAGGGAAGCGGGGGGAATGCTTGGCCTGGTCCGTTTTGCCGTAGGGCCCGATAACATGCTCTGTGCCGAAATTGAACCGAAATACGACATCTTGACCCTTATGGAAACTCATTTCTCCAAGCGTTTCGCCAATGAAAAATGGCTGATTTACGATTCCAAGCGGGACTACGGCCTGTTTCACGACCGGACGGGGTGTCAAGTGGTGACGTTACCGGGCTACAAGTCTGGCGCCATGGACCTGAAAGATTCTTTTACCGACCTGTGGAGGGAATTCTACAAGTCCATCGCCATCAAGGAACGGGAGAACCCCAAGCTTTTGAGGCGTTGCCTGCCGGTCCGATACTGGAACCACCTGCCGGAGCGCTCCATAGCAACGGCGGTTACGTAGTGCTCGACCATGTGACCCGCCTGACTTTGCGGTTTTTCGCCGTCTAGGTTGATTTCTTTTTACGAAACTTCGAAAAAATCCTGGCCTTTTTCTTTTTCCAGATTATATATTTTATGTAAGAAATGATAACTGGAGTGTTCCAATGGTAAAAACGGCTGCGAAACCGGGATTTTTTGTTCAGGACAGGTACCTTTACAGCAAGGACAACGAGAAGGTCATCCTTCGCGGGGTGAACCACATGTTCATCTGGACCGACCGGGAAGGCAAGACCATTCCCGAAATCGCAAAGACCGGGGCCAACTGTGTCCGTATCGTCTGGAATACCCGCGGTCGTATCAGCGACCTGGACAACATCATGGGGCTATGCATAGCCAACGGCATGATTCCCATTCCCGAGATTCACGATACCACGGGTAACTGGGACCGTCTTCCGGATGCTCTGGACTACTGGCTTCGTGAAGAAACCCTGCAGGTGCTTTCCAACCATCAGGAATACATGATTCTGAATGTGGGCAACGAGCCCGGCGCCGGAGAGATTCCCGAAAGCGAATTTTTTGACGTGTACCGCATGATTGTGACCAAGATGCGTGCCGCCGGAATCCGCGTGCCCATCATGATTGATGCCGACATGTGGGGTCAAGACGAAAAGATTCTGCTTTCCGTGGGTCCGAAACTTTTGCAGGCGGATCCGGAACACAACCTGATTTTTTCTATCCACATGTGGTGGCCCAGCGAAAAGCACGACCCCGCCCGTACGGGTTTTGCAACCGTTCAGGAGCGCATTACCGCGACCCTTGAAAAATCCGTGGAACTGAAACTGCCCTTTGTGGTGGGCGAGTTTGCTCCGGTGGCTGCCGGTGGTGCAAAAGAAATCCCCTATAAGCATATCATGGCCGAGGCGGAACGCCTGAACATTGGTTGGATGGCCTGGAGCTGGGGTCCCGGAAATTACGACAGTCCCGAAATGGACATGACCGCCCATAGTTCCTTCAATACGCTTGTGGGCTGGGGCAAGGAAGTGGCGGTGGATAGCCCTCTCGGTATCCAGAACACCAGCGTGATTCCGAATTTTATCCAGAACAAGGACTACGTCACCGGGTTCCAGGGAACAGGAACAAACCTTATCCAGAATGGCGATTTTTCTGACGAGAATCCGCTGGAAAACTGGGTCACCGATTTCTGGGGTGGCAAGGCCGACGTCAAGGTCGAAGACGGTGTGGTCCATTTCAACATCACCAAGGGCGGCAAGGAAACCTGGGGCCTGCAGTTCAAGCAGCACCTGCCTCTTCGGAACGGTGTCACCTACATTTTCAGTATGCGCGCCAAGGCGGACAAACCCCGCACCTTGAACGTGAACATTAAGAAAGATGCCGAAATTTACACGCCCTATGCTAACGGCCGTATCCTGGACTTGAGCACCAGCTGGCAGAGTTTCAGCTGGAAGTTCACCATGAAAGAGGATTCCGATGCTGAAGCCCTGCTGATTTTTGATATGGGCGGCACTCCGATTTCTTGGTCTCTGGCCGACATCTCCTTGGTGCAGGCCAGAAGTGTGGCCGACCGCCTGAATCGAACCTTCCAGCGCAATGTGCAGAAGAATTCCGGCTATTTCAACGCCCCTAATGGTCCGTGGCAGCTTTTGCTATACTCTGCCAAGGGCGAACTCTTGCAGGTCCTGGACGAAGGCAAGGGTGGCGAAGGAATGCGCTCTTACCCGAAGCTGGAACAGAGCGGCATTATGGTGGTCAAGGACAAGCTTAGTTAGCGGAACTCAGGTCCAGAACGTCTTTCAGGAATGCCGTAACTTTGTTCAGGTAACCGCCGGCGATTTTTGGAATGTGCCGGTGAGAGTAGACGTATCTACCGAGCAGTTGTGACTTGGAAAAGAATCCCAGTTCGCGAGAATCCGGGGCGTGTTTCAGTTTTTCACTGATGATGAAATAATAGTCGTCTTGTGCGACGATTTTTTCAATACGGCTGGAGTCTGTCTTGTTGTAGAATTCCCGCTTGATTTTTACAGGAGTGCTTCCGATTTCCCGCTGGAAAACTTGCAGTTCCATTAAGTAACGGTCTTGCCAGGGGAGAAGGTCCACCTCTTTAAGGCTGACTTGACGGTTCCCGAGTTTCAGGGCCCCCAGCATGTCCAGGGGAAGTTCCCGCTCGCCCTGCCAAAGGGATGTCTTGATGTAGAAGGGAATGCCTTGCTCCATCATGATGTTGATGGCGTAATCCTGTTCCACATCGTTCAGCTTGCTCATGTAAAGGGTATCGCCCTTCTTGGGAACATCTATCTTCCGCGTTTCGATGAACACCTCTTCGTCTTCAAGCTGCTTGGTCTTGTTCTTGACGCGGACTTTACCGTTATTGTAGAACTTGATCTTGTCGCCCGGCATGGCCAGCACTCTGCGGACCAAAGTTTCCCTGTTCTTTTGGCGGGCCCAGACGATGTCGCCTACTTTTAGTTCATCGATGCAGCGGGGGAGCTTGCATATCCAGACCACGTCGTCTTCTTTGAACTTGGGGTACATGGCGGAGTCACTGAGCCTTAAGGGCTCCAGCACGTAAAACCTGCCGTACAGGGCCGCAGCGAAAAACAGCACCAGCAGAAACACCAAGAAGAAGATGAATGTCTTGGAATTCCGTAGCTGACGCTTGTTGACGATGTGCCTGAGAGAAGCCATACCAGAAAGTGAATGGCGGAACTAGTCGCCGTTTCCGTTGGAGTTGTCCGAAAGGGAAAGCACAGCCAGGAACGCCTTTTGCGGTACTTCTACCGAGCCGATACTCTTCATGCGTTTTTTACCCTCTTTCTGCTTTTCCAGGAGCTTGCGCTTGCGGGTGATGTCACCGCCGTAGCACTTGGCCAGCACGTCCTTGCGCACGGCCTTCACGGTAGAACGGCTGATGATCTTTCCGCCGATAGCTCCCTGGATGGCTACGTCGAACTGTTGCCGCGGAATCAGGTCTTTCAGCTTTACGCAGATGGCGTTGGCGTAGGTGCTTGCCTTGTCCCTGTGGATAATCACCGAGAAGGCGTCCACCGGGTCGCCGTTCAGCAAAATGTCCAGCTTCACCAGGTTGTTCCGCCTATACTCGCTGGGAGCGTAGTCCAGGCCTGCGTAGCCACGGCTCACGGACTTGAGACGGTCGTAGAAGTCGAACATGATTTCGGCGAGAGGCAGGTTATACTTGAGAATGACCTTCTCCTCGTCGATGTATTCCATGGTTTCGAATTCCCCGCGCTTTTCTTCGCAGAGGGTCATGAGGGCACCCACGTAGTCCTTGGGTGTAAAAATCTGGGCCTTTACGTAGGGCTCTTCGATGTGGTCGTAACGGCTCGCGTCGGGGAGCTTGGAGGGGCTCTCGATTTTCACCATGGTACCGTCGCTCATGTACACGTGGTATTCCACGTTGGGCACGGTGGTAATGATATCCACGCCGAATTCGCGGTCCAGGCGTTCCTGCACGATTTCCATGTGCAAAAGTCCCAAGAATCCGGTGCGGAAACCGAAGCCCAGGGCGTCGGAAGTTTCCGGTTCCCAGCTCAGGGCGGAGTCGTTCAGGCGTAGCTTTTCCAGGGCTTCGCGCAAATCCTTGTAATCTTCGGGGTCGATAGGGTAGATGCCCGAATAAATCATGGGCAAAATATCCTTGTAACCCGGGAGCGGTTCTGCGGCAGGGTTTGCCGTGTCGGTCAGGGTGTCGCCGATCTTGACGTCGCTGATGGTTTTAACGTTGGCAAGAACATAGCCAACCATACCTTCGGTAAGTTCGGGCCTGGGGTCACGGTGCATACTGAAGGTGCCCACTTCGGTCACCATGTATTCTCCGCCGGTTTTCATCATGCGGATTTTCATGCCCGCCTTGATGGAGCCTTCTACGATACGGATGTAGTTGATGACCCCGCGGTAGCTGTCATAGACGGAGTCAAAAATCAGGGCCTTCAGGGGCTTTCCGCTATCGCCCTTGGGGGCGGGAATCTCGTCGACGATTTTGTCCAGGACTTCGCCCACGTTCAGGCCCGTCTTTGCCGAAATACGGGGAATCTTGTCGGGGTCGTAGCCCAAAAGGTCGCCTACCAGCTGGGCGATATGGTCGGGCTGTGCTCCCGGCAGGTCCACCTTGTTCAGCACGGGAATCACCGTCAGGTCATTTTCGATGGCGAGGTAAAGGTTGCTGAGTGTCTGGGCCTCGATTCCCTGGCTTGCGTCCACCACCAGGATGGCGCCTTCACAGGCCGCCAGAGAACGGCTCACCTCGTAGGTAAAGTCCACGTGCCCCGGGGTGTCGATCATGTTCAGGATGTATTCCTGCCCATTCCGCTCATAAACCATGCGGATGGCGTGGGCCTTGATGGTAATGCCGCGCTCCCGTTCCAGGTCCATGTCGTCCAGCAGCTGGTTCGTCATTTCGTTCTTGGAAACGGTCTTGGTCAGTTCAATAAGGCGGTCGGCCAGGGTGGATTTGCCATGGTCGATGTGGGCGATAATGCTGAAATTTCTGATGTTGTCGTTTTGCGGCATAGGGAATTTCTTTTAAAGTCAGCACAAATATAGAAATCTGCCCATAGTTTTTCCATTTTATTTTGCCTTGACCCTTTACTTTTTCTATATTACGACCGATAATTAAAATGGGGTAGTTGCTCGCTTATGAAGTTGTTTTTCCGCATTTTTGCAGCTTTGCTGTTTGCCGTTGTGCTTTCTCATGCCGAGGGCAAGGTTTTTAACAAGGACTATTCGGAGATTAAGGAAATTCAGGCGATTATTACCACCCACGAAGGTGAAATTGTCCTTTCCCTCGATTTTAAGGCTGCTCCCAATACGGTGGCGAACTTTGTGGAACTTGCAAATAAGGGCTTTTACAACGGACTGACGTTCCACCGGGTTATTCAGGGCTTCATGATTCAAGGTGGTGACCCCGAGGGCAATGGCAAGGGTGGCCCGGGCTATACCATCGATGACGAAATTAGTGAACTAAAACATGAAACTGGCGTGATTTCTATGGCCAACCGTGGCCCCAACACCAATGGTTCACAATTCTTTATAACACAGTTGCCACAACATCATCTAGATGGCAAGCATACTGTCTTTGGAAAAGTTTTGTCCGGGCAAGACGTCGTTTGCCGCATTGAACAGGGCGATCCCATTATAAACATCAAAATTCTGGAAAAGAAGTAATCTATGGCTACAAAGAAAAAAGCTTCACCTGCGAAAAAAGCCCCTGTAAAGGCTGCTGTCAAGAAGGCCGCTCCCGCAAAGGCTGCTGCCAAGAAGCCTGCTGCGAAGGCCCCTGCAAAGAAGGCTGCTCCGGCAAAGGCTCCAGCCAAGAAAACGGCTCCGGCCAAGAAGGCTGCTCCCGCGAAAAAGGCGGCACCTGCGAAGGCTCCCGCCAAGAAGGCTGTGCCCGCGAAAAAAGTTGCTCCTGCCAAAAAGGTAGCTCCGGCAAAGAAGCTCGCTCCCGCAAAGAAACCTGCGGTGAACCCCCCCGCCAAGGCTCCTGCCAAGAAACCGGCTCCTACAAAGGCTCCTGCTGTCAAGAAGCCCGCTCCCGTCAAGGAAACTCCGAAGACCGTCAAGAAGGACAAGGTCGAGAAGGTCAAGGGCGGCAAGAAGCCTGCGTCTGCTCCTGTTGAAGCGGAAACTGTAGCTGAAGAAGTGATGGAAACTGCTGCCGAAGTCAAGGGAACAAAGCAGGGCAAGGGCGGCAAGCCCAAGATCGAACTGCCTTTTGCCGTGCTCCTGGAAGGTGGCAAGCGCCTTTCCAAGACCATCATGTTCTACGAAATCGACGAGCACGAAGACGGCGCCAACAAGAAGAAGGTGTCCTCTGAGCTCAAGAATCTTGAAAAGAAGCCCACCATGGCGATCCGCCGCAAGGCCTCTCTTGCCGAAGAGACCCAGGAAGAGCTGACGGAACGCATCTTGAAGGAACTGGAAGAGCAGAACCTGGCGTTTACCCGGGAAGCGGCGACCCAGATTTGCACCCGCTGCAACAAGAACCTGGTCTCTCCGGAATTCTGGGTGGACAAGCACCTGGGCTACTGCGAAGAATGTGCCGCCATCCTCAAGCTTGGCCAGTCCAAGGAAGCCCGTAAGGTAGATTACCAGATGGGTCTTCTCGGCCAGGATTCCCTGGACGAAGAGGATGAGGACAATGAATTCATGGACGGTCCCGATGCTGCAGACTTGAAGGAAGCGGAAGAGGAACTGGCCGAAATGGACGATTAATCGTTACAGGTCGTTGAATAAAAAAGCGCAGACCCTTAGATGGATCTGCGTTTTTTGCTTAAATATGTATGGCCGCGACGACGAATCTTGCGAACCGAAATGTGTGAATAAAGTGCGCGATTAAAGATGCGGAAACTCTAGTTCACCTTGCGCATGACACCGATGACGCGCCCTGCAATGGAAAAGTCCTTGTTGCTCTTGACAATGATGGGGCGGTACTTGGGGTTTGCGGGCCTGAGTTCGATATGGTCGGAAGATGGCTGGTAATACTTGACGGTAGCCTCGTTGTCGATCTGGGCCACGATGATTTCGCCCCGTTCGGCAGATTTTTGCTGGCGGGCAAAGACCAGGTCACCGTCGAAGATGCCGGCGTCGATCATGGAATCGCCACGGACCCTCAGGGCGAACACGTCGCTACGGCAGGCGAGGAAATCCCTATCGACGGTGACGGTGCCTTCCAGGTTCTGGACGGCCAAGATAGGAGCGCCTGCGGCCACGCGACCCACGATGGGAATCTCGACGGTATTGCTGCGGGCGGTAGAGGCGTTCTTGCCATTGTCGGTATCGAGAATCTCGATGCCGCGGCTAAGGCGGGGAGAACGGTTGATGTAGCCCTTCTTGATGAGGGCGGCCAAGATGGAACGGACCCCGTTAGTGGAGGAAATCTCGAAATGGGTGCCGATTTCCCGGACGGTAGGGGGCATGTGGTTTTCTCTGGAATATTTCTTGATGTATTCGTAAATCTCGGCCTGGCGGTCGGTCAAGTCCTTTTTTTTGCCTGAATGTTCCATTTTGAACCTCCCAGTATAGGGTTTGGAATTTCTATACCATAAATATAATGCACAATTGGGCATTTGTCAATAGGTTCACTGCACAAAATTTCATTTTTTTTTGAATGGTTGCTTTAAGATAACAGCAAAAAAGCAAGGCCGCTAGACCTTGCTTGAATTTTTTGCTGTTGCGGCTGCCCGCAAACAGGGCTATTTCTTCGGCTCGATCTTCTCGAGACCACCCATGTACGGACGCAGCACTTCAGGAATCAACAGCGAGCCGTCCTTCTGCTGGTAGTTGTCGCAAATGCCCACCATCACGCGCGGGGTGGCAAGTCCGGAACCGTTCAGCGTGTGCACGAAGGTGTTCTTGCCGTTAATCTTCGTCTTGATGTTGGCGCGGCGTGCCTGGTAGTCTTCGAAGTTGGAGCAGGAGCTGACTTCGAGCCACTTCTTTTCCACCGGAGCGTAGACTTCCAGGTCGTAGCACTTGGCGGCACCGAAACCGAGGTCGCCCTTGCAGAGGGCCAGACGGTGGTAGGGGAGGCCGAGCTTTTCCAGGAGTTTTTCGCCGAAGCGGGTGAGTTCCTCGTGGTCTTCGTAGCTGTGTTCCGGGTGGGCAAAGTAGACCATTTCCACCTTGTTGAACTGGTGCAGGCGGAGAAGTCCGCGGGTATCCTTGCCGTAGGAGCCGGCTTCGCGGCGGAAGCAGGCGGAGTAGGCGCAGATGCGCTTCGGAAGTTCAGATTCCGGAATCACTTCGCCGGCATAGAGGTTGGTCAGAGGCACTTCTGCGGTCGGGATGAGGAACAGGTCGTCGTCCTTGTCGCAGCGGTACATGTCTTCTTCGAACTTCGGGAGCTGGCCCGTGCCGCGCATGGTATTGCGGGTCACCAGGTACGGCGGCGTGAATTCCTCGAAGCCGTTCTTCTGGTGTTCGTCGAGGAAGAACTGGATGAGGGCGCGTTCCAGGCGGGAACCGAGACCACGGTAGACCGGGAAGCCGCTACCGGAAATCTTGGCGCCGCGTTCGAAGTCAAAAATGCCGAGGCGTTCGCCCAGGGTCTTGTGGTCCACGCGGGCAAAGTCATCGTTCTTGGTGTAGTAGTCAAACGGAATCGGGCCGTCCTTCTCCACCACGTTGTCCGAGCTGTCCTTGCCTTCCGGGGAACGCGGGGCGATGTTCGGCACGTGCATGAGCATTTCGGTCTGCTTGTAGTCCAAATCCTTGAGCTTCTTGTCGAGTTCGTCAATCTTGTCGCCCAGGGCGCGCATGGCGGCCACGGCCTCGTCGGCGTTTTCGCCCTTCTTCTTGAGGTCGCCAATCTTCTTGGATTCGGCGTTGCGTTCGCTCTTGAGGCGTTCCACTTCGGTGAGGAGCGGGCGACGTTCGTTGTCGATGGCGAGCACGTCCTTCAGGCTCACTGTGGTGTACTTCTTTTCGGTTTCAGCAATGTAGTATTCCGGATTTTCGCGGATTTTCTTGATGTCAAGCATTTTATGCCTCGGATGATAAAAATTTTACGCGGGTAAATTTAGCAAAAGTGGTTAGTGGTTAGTGGCTAGTGGCTGGGAACGAAGGATGAAATAGACTCCTAGATTGTGTAGGGGAAAGCCTTCCCCTCGCTTCCTTCGACCCTCTCAGGTCCCCGAGCTTGCCGAGGGGCCGAAGGGCGCTACCCCTTCGCCTAGGGGGACACCCCCTAAGACCCCCGCTTTCTAATCAGTATTTTCTAGATTTGAGCCATGCTTTTTGCAAGATGCTTATTTCGGTCTGTCCCCATGTTTTTGGCCGTCCTATTGGCAAGCCTTCTTTCGGGCTGTTACAGCTTTACGGCGTCCACGCTGCCAAGCCACATCAAGACGGTCCAGATTCACGAGGTCGAAGACAAGACTTTGGATCCGGTGCTGGCCAACAACATCCGCGCAGGCGTGCTGGACATGTTCAAGAGCAACGCGGGCGGTGTCCGTATTGTGAACGAGAATGCCAACGCCGATTTCGAGATGACTCTTCTCAGTTACACCAACAAGCCCGAAAACTACAACAGCTCGAGTGACGTAGAGACTTACCGCGTCACCATCCGGGTGAGCGTCAAGTTCTACGACAATGTAAAAGACAAGATTATCTACGAGAACAAGTCCCTTTCGGCGGACGGAACCTACGATGTGGCCAAGAACGAGTCCGAAGACCGCCACGGCCAGGCCCGCGCCATCGAGAAACTGCAAGACCTGATCGTAGCCAATGCCCTTGCAAAGTGGTAAACAGTGATGAGTCGTGAGTGTTGAGTTATGAGTGCTCATTTCACATGCCACACCTCCCTAGATCCTAGCCCCTAAATCCAAAATCCTAGATCCTAAATCATGCGCAAATTCAGAGTTGTACTTGTTGAACCGGAACACCCTCACAATGTGGGCTTTGTAGCTCGTGCCATGCACTGCTACGCCCTCGACGAACTGTATATCGTTTACCCCAGGCGCGACAAGGTAATTGAAAACTCTTACCACACGGCCCCCAACAGCCACGAGGTTTTGGACAAGGCGACTATCGTCCACAAGTTCGAAGACGCCATCGGGGACTGCGCCTGCGCGGTGGCCTTCAGCCGCCGCATCTACGGTTCGGCCATCAAGCACACCATGATGCCCGGGCTTTCGGAACTGCTGCCCGAAGATGGAACCGTCGCTCTCGTGTTTGGTCGTGAATCTTGTGGGCTGGAGACCGAAGAGGTAAATGCCTGTACCTACCAGTGCGAGATTCCTGTGCCGGGACTCATGAGCCTGAACTTGGCCCAGGCGGTAACGGTAGGCCTGTACGAACTTTGCCGTAGCGGAGCGTTGGCCAACGGCGAGGGCCGTGCCAAACGGACCACACGGGGTGTTGCCGAAACGGGGCCTGCCACCATCGAGCAGATCGACAGCTTTAAGAAGTTCATGGACCGCTACCTCACGGGGCAGTACCACGACCAGGCCTGGCGGGACAATTTCCTCAATACGCTTTTGCAGAGGCTGCACCCGACACGTAATGAACTTTCCGCCTTGTTCGGGCTAATCCGCAACATCGCCGGCAAGCCGGCCCGTCTGGAACACGCGGCAGAAAAGGCCGCCAAGGCAGCTAAAGCTGCCGATACTACAGAAAACGCGGATTAATTCTTGTTGGCAATCTTGCCGTAGAATTCACGAAAATCGTCCCAGCGGTAATACGGGGCGGCGGGGCAATTCTTTACCATCGTGGAATCGCAAGTCACGGGCAGTTTCTGCTCGGTTTCGTTGAGCATCACCTTCACGAGAATGGGGGAGCCCTTCCTACTGGACTTGTAAAAGACAAACTGCACGTTGGCGGCCATGGGGCAGATTTCGTAGTCCCGCCAGACCTTGTGCAGGCCTTCCATTTCGGCGATTTCGATGCCTGTATTCCGCGTGTCGTTTTCCATTTGCAGCAATACGGCGAAGGGGAACACCATGGTGTCGTGACCAAAGCGCAGCGTGGCGGCAGGTTGTTTCCCGGTCTTTGCTTTTGCGGTGTCGGTGTCAATCACCTTGTCTGCCATTTCAAGGACGTTTTTCAGGAGGGGGCGTGCGTTTTCTAGACCTTCTTTTTTACCGAAGGGATTGTTCCCGAGGACGCTGTACCACCAGGCGTTCTGTGCACGCCAGCGGGAGAAAAGCTCGTCTTCGGTCCACAGGTCGTAAAAATCAAAGCTTATTTCGGGGCTGCCTTGAAGGCTGTTTCCGATTTCGTAAATCTTGCTGTAAAGGTCGCCCGCATCGATGTTCTTCTGTACGTATGTCGAATCATTGAAAATCGCGTGCATCATGCGGGCGGGATTCACATGGCTGTACATCTTTTCGTTTTCTTTTTGCCAGGCGGGGGTGTTGGATTCGCTGATGATTTTTCCGAAATCCAGCGGGTTGATAAAGCTCATCAGGTACTTGCCCGATTCCTGATGGATATCCAGTTTCGGTTTCTGGGCCCGCAGTTCTTCAAGGAATGCCGCCATGCTCACCACGCAACGCACACTGGTGCTTGCGTAGGCTTCGATGTAGGCGTCGTTCTTGAACACTTCAGGGAAGTTCTTCACCATGCACTTGGCAATGCCCTGGTGCTATGCAACGCCCAATCGAGTCAGGTCTCCTGCCCGCGGGGCGGCGTATTCGTCCAGATATTTGGCGCGCTCCAGCAGGCTCTTGCCCAGGTCGGTAAGCTTGCCGGCAGAGTCGGCTTTTGCAAGAGTGCTATAAAGAAAATGATAATGGTCGGCGGGCTGATGAAAGCGGCTGCCGTGCCTGCCGTAATGGCTTATATAGAACGGCTTGTAACCGGCAGGTGCCTTGGTGTACTTGGCGGTGGGAGTGGGGTAGGCGTAGTAGTTGCTGCCCATCTGGTAGCGGTCCTGGGCAAATCCAGAAATCACAATCGTGAGCAATAGCGCAATGATAATTTTCATGTCGTTAATTACCGGTCAAAATGCTTAGTTATGGGTTTTGAGTGGTGCTACGCACCTTTGAGTTTTGAGTTTTTATAATCGCGCCTTTGACGCCAATTTATGAACTGATAACTCGTAACTGATAACTGACAACTCGTCTTTACTTCCGGTCCACCACTTTAAAAAAGCAGCTTCTCGCGCCCGTGTGGCAAGCGACCTGCGGGCCCTGCATGCGGACCTTAAAGAGCAATGCGTCAGAGTCGCAGTCGGCGGCCCATTCAACGACTGTCATCACGTTTCCGCTGGTGTCGCCCTTGTGCCAGTATTCCTTGCGGCTACGGCTCCAGAACACCATCTCGCCGCATTCGTGCGTGCGGCGGAGGGCTTCCTCGTTCATCCAGGCCATCATCAGTACGTCGCCCTTGTCTGCGTCCTGCACAATTGCCGGCGCAAGTGCAACCCCGTCCACGACGACTTCAAATTTAATCTCTTTAATCAGGTCCTCGAATTTCATGTTTATTCCTTTATGCAGCGAATGGGATGTGCTGAATTTTTCTCTGATGTATGCCAAAGAATATTTGACCAGATAAGCTCTTCGTTCATAGCGGTGTACGCATAATAACCAGCGAATGTTCCGCTTTTAGGGGATTCTTCTAAACTCCAAAAAGCTGTATATGCGTCGATTCCTTGATAATTGCCTTGGTATTTTAGGCCAGTGGAAAGCATTGAAAAACCAAATTCATCGGTTGCATCTAAATCCTTTTCTTCCCATGTTTTCATGTCTCTTAATTTTGTTGCCGCCCCATGATAGTAAGCGTATGAACCTTTATCTTCAATGCCTGTCATAATAGATTCTAATAAAGTTATCCAATCCGTTTTGTTGGGAATTCTATATCCTTCTGGGCAAATACCTCTTAACTTTTCGTCTTCCGAAAAATTACAGAGAGCCTGAAATCCACAGGTTCCATATCCGTCTTTTTCTATAGAGACGCTGTCAACTGCAGCAGCCCATGTATAGAGCCTTCCGTATTTTTTACAATATTCAAGGCTGTCGTTATAGCAAAAGCTGTTGGAATCTGTTTCACTCAAAACGTATCTATAATCCAGGTTTTGAGCCATCCATTCCTGGTCAAAGATTTTTACGGTTCTATAAACTTTATTTTCACGAGCGTCTAGTAATTCTCCATACTCGATGTCTGGATTTAGGTAGTCGGTTGCAACGCAATTGTACTCCTTGCAACTGTATTTTCCTTCGGGTAATACAGTCGGAATCCAGACGCTTGAACTAGATTCTTCGGAGGAACTAGATTCTTGTACAGACGACGAATAAACTGATGAGGAAGATTCTTTTAAAAAAGAACTGCTAGACGATTCAGGAACGGAACTCGATGATTCTTCTTCGGAAATTTTCGGGATGACGTTACGGTAATATGCTTTATTGTTTTCAACCTTGCAGATACATGATTCGAGGGACTTCTCTCCATAGTTTGTTATCATGGGGGAAAGATCACCATCGCTTTCTAGTACATAGGAGCAATTTGAAATTTTGGCACGAATATGCATGTAGCGTTGTTCAGTGACAATTTCAATGTCGTAATGATTCTGAGCTTTGTTGTACCTGGAAGATGTGCATCGTGCATAGAACGCTAGCATGTTGCTCATGTACTCGTTAAGGTCATCGCATATATAATTGGCGATGAAATCATTGCCAGATAGTGAATCAACCCATGGATCGGTTTCAGTAATTCCGAATTGTTCGTTACACCATGAATCGATTTCCTGTTCTAAGGAACTAGAACTGTTGGATGAATCCTCTGCTGAAGAACCGGAGTCCCCACCACAGGCATTAAAAAGAAGCGCAATCAGTATGCAGAAAACAAATGACCATTTATTGCTCATTGTATATAATCATCTTGTTGTTTGTTTTATTACTAGCCACGCACCTGCCCATTCCCGCGCAAAACCCACTTGTAGGTGCAGAGGCTTTCCACGCCCATGGGGCCGCGAGCATGCAGCTTGTCGGTAGAGATTCCCACTTCGGCGCCGAGACCGTATTCGCCGCCGTCGGCAAATCGGGTGCTGGCGTTTACCATGACGCTGCTGCTATCGACATTGGCCACAAAGTAATCCTGCACGCTTGCGTCTTCGGCAACTACGGCTTCGGTGTGGCGGCTGCTGTTCTGCTCGATATGCTCGCAGGCTTCGGCCACGTTGTCCACGAACTTGACGCTTGCCTTCAGGGCCAGGTATTCGTGGTGGTAGTTGCTGTCGTCGCCAATGTCCTTGATGCGGCTATCGTGGCTCTGGGCATCTTTGTTTCCGAAGAGTTCCACGCCACGGTCGGCGAGGCAGTCCAGGAGTTTCTTCACGTTGGCGTCATCGATATGGCGGTCGATAATCACGCATTCCATGGCGTTGCACACGCCGGTGCGCTGCGTCTTGGCGTTAATCAGAATGTTCACCGCCTTGTCCATGTCGGCGGACTTATCGATGTACACGTGGCAGATGCCGTTGAAGTGCTTGATCACAGGAATCTTGCTCTGTTCCACGACGGCGCGGATCAGGCGTTCGCCACCGCGGGGGATCACCAGGTCGATGCAGTCGCTACGCTGCAACAGCATGCCCACCAGGTCGTGGCTGGTTTCGGTCACCAGCTGCACGGCGTCTTCGTCAATGCCGTTTTCGGCAAGGGCCTTGTGGAAAATCCCGGCGAGGCACTTGGCGGAATTCAGGGATTCCTTGCCGCCGCGCAAAATCACGGCGTTTCCCGCCTTGAAGCAGAGGCATGCGCCGTCAATCGTCACATTCGGGCGGCTTTCAAAAATAAAGAACACGGAGCCGATAGGCACGGCCACGCGGCTAATCTTGATGCCGTTCTTCAGTTCGCGGCTTTCCAGCACCCGGTTCAGCGGGTCGGTAAAGGCGGCAATTTCTTCGGCGCCCTTGGCCATGGCCTCAATGCGGGTGTCGTTCAATGTCAAACGGTCCATCTTGGCGTCGTCGAGCTTGCCGGCGGCAGCTTCCAGGTCAAGTTTGTTCGCGGCCAGGATTTCCGGCTTGTGTTCCCGGAGCAACTTTGCCACCAGGTTCAGCACGGCACTCCGTTTTTCGCCAGAGAGGGTGCGCAGGTTCTTGCTTGCTTTTTTGGCGTTTTTCGCCAAAAGGTCGGAATATTCGTCCAAGTTGGAATAATTTTTAGTCATGTTTTTAATATAGAAACTTGCTTTTTCACAAAAAGAAGTGTATTTTCAAAATACAGGTTTGTTTTTACCCTCGACATTGAGTGGTAGTCTAGGGTATCGGACTTGGGTGTAAGAGCCCGGCGTTCAACGTCGGGTTTCTTTTTTTATATCTTTATACCGTAAAATAAAGAACGGTAAGTAATGAACATTTACAGTTGGAACGTCAACGGAATCCGTTCCGCCCTCAAGAAAGGGCTGGAAAACTGGTTCCACGAGACCAATCCCGATATCCTGTGCCTCCAGGAAGTCCGCGCCGAGACAGACCAGATTCCGGAATCCATGGCCAAGCCCGAAGGCTACTTTGCCTACTGGAACCCCTGCCAGCGCAAAAAGGGCTACAGCGGGGTAGGCGTGCTTACAAAGATCGAGCCCGATGCGGTGAACTACGGTTTCGATATTGAAGAGTTTGACGTCGAAGGCCGCGTGCTGCAGCTGGTGTTCCCGGACTGGGTGCTCAACAGCATCTACTTCCCTAATGGCGGCTCCGGCGACGACCGTCTGGACTACAAGCTCCGCTTTTACGACGCCTTTTTGGAAAATTCGGAGCGCTGGATTGCCGACGGCAAGCATGTGCTTACAGTAGGCGACTACAACACCTGCCATAAGGAAATAGACATTGCCCGCCCCAAGGAAAACGAGAACGTGAGCGGCTTCTTGCCTGTGGAACGGGCCTGGATGGACAAGTACGTGGAACACGGCTTTGTGGATTCCTTCCGCAATCTGCATCCGGACACACGGGACGTTTACTCCTGGTGGTCCAACCGTTTCGGCGCCCGGGGCAGGAACGTGGGTTGGCGTCTGGACTATGCCTTTGTAGATGAGGCCCTGATGCCCAACGTGGTCCGCTCCGAAATCCACACAACGGTTATGGGTTCGGACCATTGCCCCATCAGCATCGAGCTGGAGCCGCCCTTCGCTCCGCTGCCCATAAAGTCCGCATCTGCCGAAGCAGAAGTCCAGTAGAAAAAAGTCGCCCTTTCGAGCGACTTTTCTTTTAACTTGTTTGCGACAATTACGAGTGCAGGTATTCCACGATGGCGTCGTGGATGGTGGTGAACACTTCCCGCAGTTCCTCTTCGTCTTCTTCCAGGAGCGTCACGCGGAAGCCCTTCAGGTCGGTGCAGAAGCTGGTGCTGGGCACCACGCAGATGCCCTTCGCGCCTAGCAGGTAGTAAACGAAGCGGTAGTCCAGGTTCGTGGTCTTGCTGCACCATTCTTCCACCTTCTTCTTGATAATCGGGTTGTCGATTTTCAGCGTCTGGTGGCTGTTCAGCGTGCCTTCGCGGAAGATGATGGTGTTGTAGAACGCACCGTAGGTTGGGTTGAAGTACAGTTCCGGAATGTCTGAAAGTATTTCGTTGATGATGGCGCTACGGCGGCCAATCTTCTCGTTCAGCGCGGTGCGGTGCTCGATAAAGCGCGGATCGCCCAGCACGCGGGGAATGGTCATCTGCGGGAGCGTGGTGGAGCAGACTTCCACCATCTTGGCGTTGTCGATGGCGCGGCAGAAGGCGTCGAACTGTTCGTCCTTGTCGCGGTTGTAGTATTCGGCCCAGCCGCAACGAGCGCCCGGCCAGGGGTATTCCTTGGAGATTCCCTTCAGCGCGATGCCCGGAACGTCGCCGATGTATTCGGCCAGGGCGTAGGCGTGGGCGCCATTGTAGGTAATCTTGTTGTAGATTTCGTCGCAGATGATGAACAGGTTGTAGCGCTTCGCGATATCCACGATTTTCTTGAGGATATCCAACGGATAGACCATGCCCGTCGGGTTGTCCGGGTTCAGCACCAGGATGCCCGCGATGCTCGGGTTGTACTTCACCTTGTTCTCGAGCTCTTCCAGGTCCGGATACCAGTGGTTTTCGGGCTGGAGGCTGTAGGTGATGGGGGCCGTGTGGGCGTGTGCCGCTTCGGCGGAACTGTGGGTGCTGTAGGCCGGGGCAGGTCCGATAATGCGGGTGTTCATGGAGAGCAGGCCGTAGATGGTGGCGATGGCGTCACCCAGGCCGTTGAAGAACAGGATGTCGTCCACGCTAATCTGCGCGACGCCCAGCTTGTTGTTCTCCTTCACCAGGAATTCGCGGGTTTCCAGCATGCCCTTGGAGGGGCAGTAGCCGTAACTGCGGTTGGTCTTGACCAGGTCCACCACGATATCCTTGATCCAGTCGGGCAGCTGGCATTTCTTTTCGATAGGGTCTCCGATGTTTTCCCAGTGGATGGGGAGACCCAGGGCCTTGAGCTGGTTTGCCTTCTTCACGATCTCGCGGATTTCGTAAGAAAGTTCCTTGGCACCTTCGCTCAAAAGTCTTCTGCGCATTTTATGCTCCTATATAGGTATCGTAAATTCTCAAATTTTACTGCGTAATTATAGAATAATAAAACAGTGAAATTTCTTTAAGTTAATGGTTTGGGGTATGAAAAAAGCAGCCTTTTACGGGGCTGCCCTTGAAACTTGCTATCTGGATTTTGGCGTTATGCCTTACAGACCTTGGTTTCTCTGGACAGCCCCACAATAGCTCGGGCTGCTGCCGGGCTTGCTGCCATTGCCGCTGCTGCGATGTTCTGTCCAAAGAATTTATTCATGTGCAAAAATATAGTTCCAGGTGCAGAAGTTGTCAAGAGGGGGAGGTCTCCCCCTGATTGCAGCCTTGCCTCGTTGAGTCACATCCCTGCGTGCCATTCTTGCCATCCCCGCGCATCCTTCGTTGTCATCCCCGCGCATCCTTCGTTGTCATCCCCGCGCATCCTTCGTTGTCATCCCCGCGAAGGCGGGGATCTCCCTTCATCTACCCACTCGGCAAGTCTTCCATCACCCCCACGCCTAGGGGCGTAGCCCCTAAAACCCCTGTTTTAATATCACGTTTTGAAGTGTTTATATCGTTAATTTATAAAAAGAAGATAATTTGAAAAAATTGCTCTAGGTTGGAATAATCGCTTCCATTTTTGTATATTACCTCCCGAAAAGCCGTATTGCTATATCCCATAGCAACCGGAATGGTTGCGGGCTATGGAAATACGGCTTTTGTGCTTTTAGCACAAAGTCCAGCGGCTCGGAAGTGTTGATGCAAGCATCAACGTTTCACTCGCCTTGGGGGCTTTTTTTTGTTTTGAAATGGAGGAAAAATGACCAAAAAGGCCGAAAAGACGGAGATTGTGACGACAAATCCTCTCGTGGAATCGGGAGTGGAAAAGATGATTCAGGTTATTCGGGGCAAGCAGGTGCTGCTTGACCGCGACCTGGCGATGCTTTATGGCGTGGAAACGAAACGTATCAACGAGCAGGTAAAACGTAATATCGAACGGTTTCCCGAGGAATTTTGCTTTCGGTTAGACCGAGATGAAATTGAATTCGTGAAGTCGCAACTTGCGACTTCACGGAAAGAAGGGTTCTTTTCGGGACAAAAAGGCGGAGGTCGTAAAAATCCCTATGCCTTCACCGAACAGGGGGTAGCGATGTTATCTACCGTTTTACACAGTGAAAAAGCGATAAAGGTTAGCATCGACATAATGAAAGTTTTCGTCGCAATGCGGCATTATATGCTTGCGAATGGTGGGCTGGTTAATCGGCTTTCTAATGTGGAGTCCAAAATTTTGGACCATGATCGCAAAAACATCGAATATGATCGCAAATTTGACGAGGTTTTCGAAGCGATGGACCGGGGAGAACTCAAGTCCAAGGGGTTGTTTTACAATAATCAGGAGTTTGACGCCTATGTGTTCGTTTGTGACCTGATTCGCAGCGCAAAAAAGAGGATTGTTCTTGTTGACCGCTATGTAACCGAAAAGACGTTAACCATGATGCTCAAGCGGGAGAAAGGTGTTTCCGTTACCATTTACACCTACGACAAAAGTAAGGTTTTAGAGATGGATTTGGCAACCTACAACGAGCAGTATCCCGACAGTCCAATGCGGGTCCTGCCAAGTTATGGTATGCACGACAGATTTTTGTTCATTGACGAGGTTGCTTATCATTTTGGGGCGTCGTTGAAAGATTTGGGCAAGAACACATTTTTCTTTACACAAGAAGATTTTACACTAGAGGAAGTGCTGAAGGAGTCGCAGAAGATTCAGGACGCATTATCATCTCCGCCGACCTCTAAAACCTAGTGCTTTTTTCTATCTTGAATCACATGACCCACGGAACATTATATGACCCGATTCGCCAAAAGGATGTGCCCGACACCCCCGAGGAGCGGGTGCGTCAGGCGACGGTGCAGTTCTTGCTGAATGAGGTGAAGGTCCCTGCCCACCTGATTACGGTGGAGTTCGGCCTGAGTTCCGTGGACCCCAAGACGGATGACCGGGTGGACATCGTGGTGCACGATTTCCGCAACGGGAACGACCAGGCGAAACCCTGGCTTTTGGTGGAATGCAAGGCTCCCGGCGAATACACCTGGGAGGCTTTGCAGGTTCAGCTGAACAAGTACCTGCAGGTGCTCACGCCCAGGTTCGTGATGCTTTCGTTGGGGGATTGTGAGCGTTTTTTTGAAATGGACGCCGCCACCAAGAGATTTGTTAAGATTGAACGGCTTCCTGAATTCCGTTAGGCGGGTATTCGAAGGAGCGGCGTTCCGCAATCCACTTGCGCACGGCTTCGACCGCACGGGCGCCCAGAATCTCTTTCTTGTTCTTTTTTTTGAGGCCCTCGTGGTGGGGGAGCAGCCCGAAGTTGAAGTTCATTGGCTGAAAATTTTCGTTTTCCTCTACCAAGCGGTTCATCAAGGACCCGATGCAGCTCTCGTCGGGGAGCGGGTCGGCATGCCCGTGCAAAATGGTCTGGGCCATGTTCCAGGCGGCATACCATCCGGTAGCCACCGCCTCGGTGTAGCCTTCGCTTCCGGTAATCTGCCCGGCGAACCAGGTGGGCGGAATGTCCTTGGCGCAGGGCAGTTCAGGCCGCAATCTCAAAGTGGCATCCAAGAACTTGGGCGATTCAATGAAGGTGTTCCGGTGCATGCAACCTAGGCGGGCAAATTTCGCATTGCGCAAGGCCGGCACCATGGTGAAGATTTCTTTTTGCGTGCCCCACTTGAGGCGGGTCTGGAAACCCACCATGTTAAAGAGGGTCTTTTGCTTGTTTTCGGCTCGGAGCTGTATTACCGCGTACCACAAATGCCCATTGTTGCCGAGTCCGAGTCCGATGGGGCGCATGGGTCCGTGACGGAGGGTCTCATAGCCGCGGCGGGCCATTTCTTCGACAGGCAGGCAGCCCTCGAACAGTTCGTTCTTTTCGAAGGGGCGGGGCTCCACGGCTTCGGCCTCGCACAGTTTACGGACAAACTCCGTATAGGTTTCCTTGTCCAGGGGGCAGTTGATAAAGTCTGCCGTCTCGCCCTTTTCCCAGCGGTTCATGTAGAAGGCGTGGTCGAAGTCGATGCTGTCGGTCTCTACCACAGGGGCTATAGCGTCGAAGAAATGGAGGCGCTCGCTTCCCAGCCGCTTGAAGATATCGTCGGCGAGCGCGTCGCTGGCCAGCGGCCCCGCCGCGACTAAGGTCGGGCAGTCGCCTTCGAGGCTGGTTACTTCTTCTCGGTGGAGCGTGATGTTTGGAGATTCTGCAATTTTCTTTTCCACCGATTCGCTGAAAATGTCCCGGTTCACGGTGAGGGAATCGCCAGCGGGAACGGCGGCTTCGCGGGCGGAGTCCAAAAGGAAACTCCCCAGCATGGTGAGTTCCTGCTTTAAAAGTCCGTGTGCCGATGTGACGCCCAGCGCCTTGAAACTGTTGGAGCAGACGAGTTGTGCCAGGTGGCCGTCCTTGTGGGCGGGAGTCTGCTTGACCGGACGCATTTCGTACAGGTCCACCTTGAAACCGCGGCTCGCCAGTTGCAAAGCCGCCTCGCAACCTGCGAGACCGCCACCTATGACTCTTACTCGTTGCTGTTCGCTCATTTCATTCGCTTTGTGGTTTAAGGTACGGGGTTTTAGGGGTGTCCCCTAGGAGAAGGGGTAGCGCCCTTCGGCAGGCTCAGGGACCTGAGACGGTCGAAGGAAGCGAGGGGAAGGCTTTCCCCTTTTTGCCAGTTAGTGCTAGTCGGTTCCCTTGGACTGGATCCTTTATGCTTCGCATTCAGGATGACACACTTGCGTTTTACTCATCGGTCAATTCCGAATTTCGAAATCTGAATTCCGAATTAATTCGTCACCACTTTCCGGTAGCTCTTGGCGTTTCCGATCCAGAGTTTCACCAGGAGTTCTTCCAGGGAGGCAGTGGAGACGCATTCGGGGTCGGCGTCCTGGATTTCGTCGGAAATCAGGTTTGCCTGGGTCAGGTTCAGCATGCCGTAGTACATGGCTTCCATGAGCTGGGAGGCGAACTTCGGGGAAATCCGCGCCACTGCGTCCATGTCGTTCAGGGGCGGCAGTTGGGTCTTGTCGGGGCTGAACTGGTCCAGGTTGTCCATGGTCCACATGTCGGCGGCCTTGCCCATGTCGTCGCTGGGGGCGATTTTCAGGAGCTTTTCCTTGTAGGCGTTCCATTCCACGTTGGTGGTCTTTCCCGCCTTGCGCACGGACTTCAAGAAGGACAGGACGGCGTAGTAGAGGTCCTTTTCTCTCTGGTTCATTTCTTTCTGCGAAGCGGGAATCATGGCAAGCCCCTCGGGATTAGTGGCGGAAGTGCCTCATGCCGGTGAACACCATGGCCACCCCAAGCTTGTCGCAAGCTTCGATGGAGAGGTTGTCCTTCTTGGAACCGCCCGGTTGCACGATGTACTGGACGCCAGCCTTGGCAGCGGCTTCCACGTTGTCCGGGAACGGGAAGAAGGCGTCGGAGCCCATGACGACTTCGCTGAACACCTTCTTTTCGAGAGCCTTGAGACCGGCCTTGTCGATGCACTTGCCCTTTTCGTTGAAGAACTTCTTGGCGGCTTTCATGCGGGCGACGTTGTCACGTACGCGTGGCTGGCAGAGGCGGAGGTTACTATCGATGCGGTTCGGCTGGCCGGGGCCAAGGCCGATGACCTGGAAGTAGCCGCGGGCGTATTCGTAACCCATGACGATGGCGTTAGACTTGGTGTGCTTGGTCACGATCCAGGTGAAGCGGGCGAGGGCTTCCTTGTTCTTTGCGAACTTCTTCTTGGTGACGCATTCGAACTTTTCGTAAACGTCCACGTCGCGGTCCTGAACCAGCATGCCACCGATCACGTGCTTGTAGACCTTGCAGCGGGTCGCCTTCTTGATCTTGCCCACTTCAAGGAGACGAATGTCCTTGGACTTGTTCTTCAAAAATTCCAGAGCGTCCTTGTCGAATGCCGGGGCGAGCAGAATTTCGACGAACTTGCCCTTCAGGAATTCGGCGGTTTTCAGGTCCACCTTCTTGGTTACGGCAATCACGGAACCGAAGGCCGACACCGGGTCGCCTTCCCAGGCGGCTTCCATGGCGTTGCGCAGTGTCTTGCCGGTAGCAAGGCCACAGGGATTCATGTGCTTTACGATAACAACGGCATTTTCGTCTGCGAATTCGCGGGCCATTTCCAGGGCGGCGTCGGCATCCACGATGTTGTTGTAAGAAAGTTCCTTACCCCAGAGCTGCTTTGCGGTGGCGAGGCTTGCTTCGGTGCAGGTCGGGTCGCGGTAGAAGACGGCGGACTGGTGGGAGTTTTCACCGTAGCGCATGGGCTTCGGGTCAACGAATTTCAAAACGAGTTCTTCGGACATGTTTTTTCCTTTGTGATTTACATAGGATAATATAGGAAATTAGAAGAAAGGAGATGCCCGCTCGGAGGCGGGCATGACAAGAATAATACTGGCGTGACAAGAATTAACGCGGCTCGATTTAATACATCGTTGCCGGAGGGTTGTTGTCGTCGAGACCCGGCAGATTCGGGTTGGGCGCGATGTTGTCCAGCGGGTCTTCGGGTTCTACAATCAGGTTGTAATAGACGTTGTTCTTCAGTTCGTCTTCGATGTAGAAAAGGGTGCCGCCCATGGCAGAGCCGCAACCGGCGCAGGCTCCCTGGTAGCGGATTTTCAGGCGGTTGTCGTCGGTCAGGTCCAGCACTTCCAGGTCGCCACCGTCGCCTTGCAGCATCCCGCGCACGGACTGGTGGAGCCAGGCTTCGATTTTTTCGATTTTCTGCGGCTTGGTGAGGGCGTTCCATTCGGCGTCGGCTTCGGCACGGCCCTCGGCGGTCTGGGTGCGGTACTTGATGCGCTCCATCTTCTCGCGGACCAAAATAGCGGTGGCCTTCTTTTCGGGATAGGCTTCCAGAATCCGCTGTATAAGCGTGTTCATTTGTTTGAGCTCAGGTGCGGAGGCATCGAAAGCCGGCACGTCGGGTGTGTCCCGCAGTTCCTGTTCCAGGCTTTCGGCGGTGATAGCGCAGGCTTCTTCCACCGTGACCATCTGGATTTTCTTGCAGAAGGTGTCGGCAAGTGCGGTAAAGATTGGCCCGCCGTAGGTGAAGAACCGGGTCTCCAGAATCTTGTCGCATTCCGGGTCTATCATCAGGTAGACCTTCAGGCTCGCTTCCTTCACATCTACAAGGGCAAGGCCCTTTTCGTCGGCTTCAATCTGGAAAATCGCGCCCCTGTACTTGGGGGCCTTTGCAATCTCCTGCACCTTCTTGGAAAAATTCGCACACAGTTCTTCGCTCATAGTGCACCAAATATAGAATATTTGGCCAGTATGCACTTGAATGGTGATTTATTTGGCTTGTTTAGTAAACGAAAGTTAACATACGGATGTTTAATAATGGAGGCGAATAATATATATTTGAATTATAAGAACAAACGAACGGGGCCTTTATGAAAAAATTTCTCTTTCTTGCCGTGCTGGTTTCGGCCTTTTTTACCGCCTGCGGTAGCGACAGTGGCAGCAAGGGTTCTGACCCTGAAGATGGCGTTGAGCGGGATTCCACCGACCAGGGTGGCGACAAGAAGCCCCTGCCCGACATTCCGGCCCTGGCCATGGACTCGGTGGACACCGAAGATGACCTGCCCGCCTGCGTCTCTTCCAATGATGGGGATTCCGCCTACGTGAAGAGTGTCTACTCCATATATCGCTGCGACGACGGGCTCTGGGAACCCGATGGGTTTGTGCTTCAGAGGGTAAAGTCCAAAGATAAATTGCCCGAATGTACCAAGGACCGCATTTCGATGCTTGTGGTTACAACCGACAGTTCAATGGTTTATCGCTGCGGAAGGGAATCGTGGACTGTTCTTGGCAAGATGGTTGTCTCGGAGACGGACTTGCCCAACTGCACGGCCAACAGGGACGGGGAGATGGCATACGTCCAGGAATCCGGCAAGGTCATGGTGTGCGATGGCAGATGGACGGAACAGGAGTTCGATGACGCGGTATATTGCGGAACTCGGTCCTATGACCCGGCCGAGAAGTTCTGTATAGCGGAAAAACTTTATGCCCTTTGTGGCGGCAAGGACTTCGACCCTGCCAAGCAGTTCTGCTTCGAAGATACCCTCTACGCCCTTTGCGGTGGCGAAGACTACCGCCCCACCAGGCGTTTCTGCGTCAGGGATACCCTTTACGACATGTGCGGAGGCAAGACCTTTGACCCTGCTAAGAAGTTCTGCATCGACGATAAACTCCATGACCTGTGCGGCGGCAAGAGTTTCGATGTGGACAGGGAACGTTGTGAGGGCGGAAAAGTCCAAGGAACCTGTGGCACGGAAGCGTATGACGCAAGTGAAAAGTTCTGTGTTTCAGGAGAACTTTACGACCTGTGCGGCGGCAAAAAATACGACACTGCGACTGAATTCTGTTCTGGCGACGAAGTCTACAATTTTTGCGGCGGAGCAAGTTACGATGTGACAGCGAAATTCTGCTCCGGTGGTCAGACTTACGACCTGTGCGGCGGAGCAAGTTACGATGTGACGGCGAAATTCTGCTCCGGTGGCCAGACTTACGACCTGTGTGGCGGAGAAGAATATGATGTGACGGCAAAATTCTGTTCTGGCGGTAAAACCTATGATTTGTGTGGCGGCTCCGGGTATGATGTGGAAGAGGAACACTGTGTAAACGGAGAACCAAAGAGTTGTAATGCCTTGACATACGACAAATCCACCCATTTCTGCGATGCAAGGGATCTACAAATCTATAGGTTCGTTACCATCGGCACCCAGACATGGATGGCCTATAACCTGAACTATTCGGATAGCGCGAATTATCCCAGTATGCTGGAACGGAATTGGTGCTACAAAAACAGTCTGGACAGTTGTGTCAAATATGGTCGCCTTTACACCTGGGCCGCGGCAATAGACTCGATGAAACTCGCAAATGATGCCACGAATCCGTTGACCTGCGGCTACGGCGTGGAGTGTGGCCTCTCCGGCAAAGTTCAGGGCATTTGCCCCAAGGGCTGGCACCTGCCGAGCCGAACGGAATGGGAAGCCCTGTTCACGGCCGTGGGTGGCTTCTCAACAGCAGGTCCAAAGCTCAAGTCCCTGACAGGCTGGAATAGTGGCGGCAACGGCACGGACGCCTTCGGGTTTTCGGCGTTGCCTGCTGGCGGCAGGTACGACTATGGCAACTTCCGCTACGGTGGCAACTACGCGAGCTTCTGGAGTTCTACGGAGGGCAATAGCAACAGCGCGTACTGCATGTACCTGTTCTACGACTACGACCTTGGGGGCCTGGGCAACTACAGCAAGGACTACGGGTATTCAGTTCGTTGTCTCCGGGACTAACATGGCGCAAGCCGAAGGCTAGCGCCAGGGCCTAGGCCGCCTGCGGCCACGGCCATGATAATTTCGTGCAAACTTGGTTGTCACGGCATTTCGCCTTATGGGGGTTTTAGGGGCGGGGCCCCTAGGCGAGGGGGTAGCGGAGACGGCAAGGAGATCCCCGCCTTCGCGGGGATGACAAAAAAAGAGGTGGGGATGACGAGCCGTTGTAGCGAGGGGGAGGCTTCCCCCTTCTAATCGCTACTGCGTAGCCGTCACTTCACGTCCACCGTCACCTTGTACATGGGCTTGCCGCGGTAACTGTTCAGGCCCTTGGCGGTCTGGACTTTCAAGTTCTTGGCGGTGACGCCCTTCTGCTGCTTGAGCACGTTCAGCAGTTCCTGGTTGCGCTTTTCGGCCAGGTTTGCCAGGTCTTGTTGCATGGCCTTGCTGTCGAATTCGGCGTCGTGTTCCTTGGCGTAGGCTTTGAAACCGGCATCGCTGTCCTTGATGGCGAGGGCGGCCTTTTCGTCAATCTCGTTGAGGCTAGCCTTGCCTTCTTTTTGCTTGTAGTATTCGGTCTTGAGCTTGTGGGCCTTGTGTTCTTTTGAAATCTTGGCGGGGTTGTAGTACTGGGTGTAGGTGAGGGTCAGGTTCTTGTCTTTGGCCAGAGCCTCGGTCATCTTGGAAGCCTTGGCGAACTGTTCGCTGGTAAATGTTCCGCTAGAAACGTCGATCAGGATTTCGTCGTCTTTGCCCAGGTTCAGGCCCACGGCAGAGGCTCCCGTGTTGGCCACGTTGCCTACAATCTTGATGGGGGAGAGGGCTACCTTAATGAGCAACTTTGTCACCGTGTCCCACACGATTTTCAGGTACGAGAATTCCGGGTCCTTCACGTTGCCCTTCACGGGAACGTCGAACTGGATCTTGTCATCCTTGTCCTTGAGCACATAGAGGCCGACTTTCATGGGCACGGGGTATTCCGGGTCAACGCTGTCGTCTTTGTCGCCCACGTCAATGTTATAGATGTCAATGGTGTTCTTGCTATCGACATTAAAGTTATTCATCTTGTTGTCGCTGGCAAAGGCCATGGTGCCTGCGATGATGGGGTAGCCCGTGAAGTGCAGACTGTAACTGCTGAAATGCTTAAGGGCCAGGTTCTTGACGCTTACGTAGGCGTCCATGGTACCGATGTCGTTGAGGGCGCCCTTGTACTTGACGGACACGGAGCCTCCTTCGGGGAAGGCGGCGCTCACGTTCACGTTGCAGGGTTTGTCGAAGTTGATGTTGGAACCGCTTACCGTGATGGCGGAGACTTTGTAGTTGAAAGGTTTGGAAAGGGTGTAGTCGTTGGCGGTGACGGTGGTGTTCTGCACCAGGAGTTTTGTGACGATGGCGTCCAGCTTTTTGGCGGGTTCGACCTTGGCATTTGCACTGGCTGAGTCCGTCGCAGCATCAGGTGCGGGTGCTACCAGGGAATCCAGCGGAACCGCATTGGAATCGGTGGCTACGGTGTCCGCCTTGGCTTTGCCCTTGGGGGTGAGCAGCACGTCGATGTTGGTCTTTCCGCCCTTGTACAGGTCCAGGTGGGCGAATGCTCTGTCTACCACGACGGAGTCGATGCGGAACTTGAACTTTTCCAGGTTGGCTTCGGCAATGCCTACGCCCACATGGCCCGCCCCGATGGTCTTGTCGTTGGTCTCTGTGATCACCACGCTATCCACGCTGACAATGCCCTTCACGTTGGAGGCGAGAATGCTGTTCAGGTTGCCCTGGATGTCCATGTCTGCGGAGAGGTTGCCCTTGAAGTCCTTGATGTTCACGAAGTCGTTCAGGTAGGGTTTGCCTGCAGCCAATGCGAAGTCCTTGAGACCCACGTTCACGTTGAAGTCGTTGGTGGCCGCATTGACGGTCACCTTCACGTTCAGGTCGCCGCCGTCGGCGAATTTGAGGCTCACGCCCACGTCGGTCTGCTTGTTGCTCAGGTAAACTGCGGGTATGGCCACTCCAAAGTCCTTGATGTGGATCTTGGAACCCACCTTGGCGTCTTCGTAGATGATGTTGCCGTTCTCGAAGACGATGTTCTTGACGGAAATGCTCACGGGGAGTCCGTCGGCGATTTCGGCCGCGTTGATCATGCCGGTGGAATCGGCGGCGGTAGTGTCGGCGGGTTCGGCAGCGGTGGAGTCAGACTGGGAGAGAAAATCCAGAATGTCGCTGAAGTTGAAACGGTCGCCGCTCTGGACCACGTGCACGTAGAGGCCCTTCATGTAGATTTCGCCTACGCTGGCCGTTCCGGTAACGATTCTCGTGGGGTTCAGGTTGATGCGGAACTTTTCGAAGGAGACAAAGGGCGTTTTGCCGTCCCGTTCCAGGAGGGCGAAGTTATCTACGTTGACGGTCCAGGTCAGGGGACTCAGGCTCACGCTTTCGATGTTGACCTTACGGCCGATGTATTCTTCGGAGTGGGCCACGATGTAGTCCTTCACGAACCCGGGGGCAAGTTTCAGGGCGGCAAAAACCAGGACGAACAGGGCGGCGACGACAATCAGGATAATCTTCACGGACTTTTTCATGGGCTATAATTTAGAAATGTTAGGCAAGAAGGTGCTTTTTTCTGCTTTTTTTGCTTTCAGTGGAATATTTTTTTATAAATTTGCAGCCGTGATTGCTCTTTTTGCCGTTTTTTCGGCAAAACCTGCTCCGTTATTTTGGAGCGAACCTGGCCGTCAAGTCTCCTCGAGGCGTTATTAAGATGGCCCCCTAACACATTCACTTGCAATCACCCCTTCTGCAGGTCTTTTCCAGCCTGCAGTCGCGGTTTAACCCTTACTTATGAGGTGCCTAGATGGAAATAATCACTCTCGCATGCTCTGCTCTTGCAGTCGTGCTCTGTATCGTTATCCTGACTAAGGTTAACAAGATTCTTGACAACCTTCACACTCCTATCGTTAAGAAGCTCACCCCGGACATGAACCTGAGGCCTAACTCTCGTCGTCCTGTCTCTGCCCAAGAAATGGCACAGCGTGGTGATCGCAACAACAAGGGTGATCGCAAGGATCGTCAGAATAAAGACAACCGCGGTGAAAAGAACGGCCAGGCCCAGCAGGGTCAGAACCGTGACCGCAACGAACAGCGCGATCGCGGCAATCGCCGTGACCGTCGTGACGGTCGTCCTGACCGCAACAATCGTCGTGAAATGAACGCAGACGCCCAGGCCGCTTCTTCTGAAGCTCCCGTGGCCCAGCCTGCCGAAGCGGCCGCTCCTGCTGCCGCCGAAGGTCGTCGCCCTCTGGCTCCGCGTATTCCGGTTGAAACTCCGGCCGCTCCTGTCAGCGCTCCCGTGGCTCCTGCAGCACCTGCCGCCGTTGCCGCCGAACCTGCTGTGGAAGTCGCCGAAACCACCTTCGATCCCGCCAAGGTCCGCTATGGCCGCCGCAACGTGATCAAGAAGGCTCCGGAACTCTCCGACGAAGCATAATCACGAAAAGCCAAAAGCTTGATAGAGCCCTCGGTCTTAGGACCGGGGGCTTTATGTTTTTATAAATGGGGTTGTCAGGTGCTGCCTAGCGCCAACGGCGATGGTTGTCCGGCCCGTCGAAATCGTCGTAGCGGTCGTCGTAGTTTTCGGGATAGTCGCCGTCGTCGTAGTTGTCGTCCCGGTCGGGGAATCCCGATTCCAGCTCGGTGAAACTGGGCTCCTCGATGTTCACCACCTGGACTTCGAAAATCAGGTCCTTGCCTGCGAAGGGGTGGTTCCCGTCCACCAGCACGGTATCCTTGTAGATTTCTTTCACGATGTAGATGCCGTCGGCGTCGTCCTCGTCGTCCAGGTTCAGTCCATCTACAAACTCGTCGGCGGTGTCGGGCAGCTGGAATTCCCGGATGTCGTTGTCCAGCATCATCTCCAGCTCCATGCCCAGCCAGAGTTCCCCTACGTCCTGGAGTTCTTCTTTGGGAACTTGGAGCAGCAGGTCGTCGCGGTATGGTCCGTAGCCCTGGTCAAAGGGAATCTCTACGGTGAACTTTTCGCCCAGCTTGCGGCCTTCCAGGGCGGATTCAAGTCCGGGGATAATGTTGTCGTAGCCGTGGATATATACAAAGGGGTGGCTCGGAGGAATTTCCTCCAAGATGCGCCCGCTCATCTCTTTGAGCGTGTAGGCGATGCTCACCTTTGTCTTTGCTTCCACGATTTCCATAGGCGCGACAAATATAGAATTTTTAGCTATGAGTTGTGAGTTCGCCTTGCGTCGCAAGGCTTTGAGATTTTGAGGTGGCGTATACGGGGACATTCCCGAAATGACTCATAGCAACCGAAGGTTGTGACCTCATGCCTCGAACCTCGTGCCTCGAACCTTA
>JAFVTX010000059.1 GCA_017503015.1 Fibrobacter sp.
CATTTCCGAAGGCCTGAAGTTGGCCAAGAAGGCTTTCGAAGGCGGCGAGCGCGGCGTGGTGCGTCTCAGGGATATCGTGCTGAAGTCCGTGCTGGCCAATCGCGGCCAGGTCCAGTACGTGGAAGTGGTGAACCAGAAGAACTTGCAGAAGTTCAACGGTGTCCTCCGCGATGGCGACAAGGTGGTTATCCTCGTGGCCGCCTTCTTCGGTAAGACTCGCCTGATCGACAATATCGAGCTGAACTGACACTCATTCGACCCCTCGGCAAGCTTCGTGTCATCCTGAGCAAGCGAAGCGCGTCGAAGGATCTCCTACTTTTCCGTAGCCGTAAACACCCCGTCCCAGGTTTCGCCTTGGGCTACGGGCGGTTTTACCTTATAAGCTTCGCAGCGCTTGATGTACACGTGTGAAGGCGTGGTCTTGGAACCCGGATCCCTGTCGGGATGGTGGGGCTCGTAATCCAGGCATTCCGCGAACAGTTTCTCGGCGCGGTCCCAGTCCATCGCTAAGTAGGCGGTGCGGGCCTGTTCCCAGATTTCCACCAGCTTGTGTAACTGCGCTTCGTTTTCGCAGCCGGGCTTTGCCAGCAGTTCGAAGGTCTTGACGGGCTGGCTCTTGCCTATCACGCGGATGGTGTCTAGCGAGCGGTAGATGAACCGGCCTTCGTCCAGGTGTTTCTGGGTGTCTTCGCTTATCTGGATGTAGGCTCCGTACTGTTTGGCGGCGCTTTCCAGGCGGGCGGCCAGGTTCACGGCGTCGCCCATCATGGTGTAGTTCTTGCGCATGGTGGAACCCATGTTTCCGGTCACGATGTCGCCGGAGTTGATACCGATTCTCATGTGCATGTCATGGACTACCTTGGGCCACTTGTTTCCTTCGCCCGCCCATTTCTTGCGGAGGGCCATGAGCTTGGTCTGCATATCTACGGCGCTGTCGCAGGCGTTCTGGGCGTGGTTGGGCAACGGCATGGGTGCCCCGAAGAAGGCGATGATGGCGTCACCTTCGTACTTGTCCAATGTGCCCTTGTTCTCTAGCAGGGTGTCCGTCATGGCGGTGAGGTATTCGTTCAGAAGTTCCACCAGCTTGCTGGGGTCCCCGATTTTTTCGGAGAAGGTGGAGAAGCTTGCGATGTCGGTAAAGTAGGCGGTGATGTTGGACTTGGAACCGCCCAGGGTGGGCATGATTTCGTTGTTCACCATCTCGTCGATCAGTTCAGGAGAAATGTATTGCTTGAAGGCATTGCCCAGGAAGCGTTTTTCCTTGGTCTCGAAATAGAACTGGATAATCAGGGCGATAATGTTGGTGAACAGTATGGCGAAAATCTGCTTGGAGGCACCAAGGTAGAGCCCCTGTTCAAAGTAGTGGTAGGCGATGCCCAGGTATCCGCCCATCAGCACAAAGGAAAGCGCGATAGAGATGTAGCTCTTTACGTAAAGGCCCACCAGCAGGCAAACCAGGGCGAGCAACACCACGATAATCTGCTGGTAGCGCTCTTGCAGGGTCACCAGGAAGTCGTCGTTCAGGATATTCTGGAGGATGGTGGCGTGGGTCAGCACGCCGGGGTAGTTTTCTTCGTGGGGGGCGGTCACAAAGTCGAACAGGGCCGGGGCCGCCGAACCTAGAATGAAAATCTTGCCCTGGAAAAGTCCTGGATCTACACGGTTCTTGGTGATGTCGTAATAGGACAGGTGCTGGAAAACCCTTTCCGTTTCTGCCGTGTTGTAACGGCCCTTGTAGTTGATTTGGTAATGTCCCCAGCGGTCGATAGGAATCTGTTTCACCTTGCCGAACCGGATTTCTTTGCCTTCGCCCAGGTTGTTGATGCGTTCTTCGGAGGTGTTGATAATGTCTGTCAGCACGTCGTTGTTCAGGATGACCAGGTTGGATACCCACTTTTTCTTGGCGATGTCGTAATGGATGTCCATGTCCATGGAAATATGGGTAGGCTTGTTTGGTGGAAGCCTCTGCAGTGAGTCCGCAAAATACTTGACAGTATTCACGATATAGGGAGTGATGACCGCTTCTTCGTCTTCTTCGCTGTCGGTAAGCACAAAACGGCCTGCGCCTTCTTCGTCCCGCTTGACGGTGATGTTTTCGGCCACCTCTTTTTCTTCGTCTTCGCCCAAGGAATCCAGCATGGAAACGTCAATCTGGGAAAGGGCGTCGGAAAGAGTCTCGTTCAACATCTGGCCTTCAAAGATTTCGAAGGTGACGTTTCCCTCGCTGTTCTTGGTGGCGATAATCTTGGAAGATATGTCGATAAACTGGGTGTTTTCCTCGGGTTTCTTGGCCGCCTCCTTGATTTTCTTGTGGAGGGCCAGGAACATGGGATAGCTGAATTGGGGGAAGGTGGTGTGGAAAAATCCCGAGGAATCTTTGTAGATGCCGAAGGGTTTGCCCAGGTCGATATACTGCCCCATCTTGATTTTCACGTTTTCTGGTTTTTGATGGAACAGGTGCAGAAGGCTCATCAGGGGCATGGTGGAGTATATCTTGCTTTCGGTTCCGGAGTAGAGTTCCGGGTTGGGAAAACGGTAAAGAAGCGAAACGCGGCGGACCACGCCGTCGTCATCGGGGTAGGCGTTTACCGAACCCATCTGGGCACCGGCTTTGGCCAGTTCCGGGAAGATGTTGTCCAGCAGGTCCTTGGGTTCGATGTTCTGGGCGGAGTCTACTTGTGAAAGTTCGAAGGTGGAACTGTAGCCGACTTCATCGGCCCGTTCAACGGTGCTGAGAGGCCTCCACTGTGACTCGTGCTTGTAGGACTGGTAACTATCAAAAATGTTGCAGACGATGGTGTTCCCGCTTTCCTTGACGGCGCTCACCAGCATGGAGTCGTAATTGTAGAAGGTGCGGATGTCACCCCCCAGGGAATCCCAGGGCGTGTCTGGGCTCAGCTTGTTCAGCATGGTGGTGACCTGCTGGGTTTTCTGTTCGCCAAAATCGGCGTTCTTGAACAGAATATCGAAGCCGATGGCCGATGCCCCTCCGTTGCTCAGGTTCTTGACCACGTCAGCGTGGATGGAACGGTCCCAGGTGTTGTAGTTTCCCAGTTTTGCCAGGGAGGGTTCGTCAATATCCACGATAAAGATGTTTGGGTCGTAATGGCTGTTCAGGGCGTTCTTGTCGCCGGTTTCTTCGAGGTTGTGGGTCTTGCCCGTCTTGACCTTGAAGAACATGTCGTAAAACAGGTATTCCAGGGATTCAGCACCGTTGCGGACTCCATCTAGCTGTGGGTTCTGCACGTTGCCTAGGAACAAAATGAGAAAGACAAGGACAGAAGTGAGTCCAAAACCAATCAGGAGCTTCTTTAATTTTTTTGACAGTTTTATCTGCATATTGTCAATAATAATAAATGGGTTTTAGTTATATTTCCAATGCAATGGCGAAGGAGCTTTAATTTGGCAACTCAAAAAAAGAAAACCGGTCGTAAAACAACACCTGCAAAAACGGAACAGGTGGAAAATTCGGAGGAACGTTCCCTGGGGGCCATGGTGGTGGGCTACGGGCTCATCGCCCTGTCCGCTATAGCCCTGTTGTCTTGCATTAGCGTGGTCTATGTAGGTTCCGAAAAGGGAATCATGACTCGGTTCGGGGACTTCTTGAATTTTGCCTTCGGCAAGTTGCCCGTGATTTTCATTATTCTGTCCGTGATGCTGTGGGGCTTGTTCATCACTTTCCAGGGCCTGCGCAAGAAACTGTTCCGCGTGGCTCTCGGCCTTTCTATCGTGGGCCTGGACCTGTGCGTTCTGATGTCCATCCCCGTTCATGGCAAGGCGGGCGTTTCCGAAGATGTATTCATCATGCGTGGCGGAATCGTGGGGCGCTTTCTGGATTCCAACATCGTGGGCCCCCTCTGTGGTGACGTGCTGTTTATTCCCGTGATTGTTCTGTCCCTTGTTCTGGTGGCGGTGCTGTTCTTCTGCTTTGACCTTCGTTTCGGGCACTTTACCACCCTGTTCCGCAAGATTCGCGGCATAAAGGAAAAAGCCCCTGCTGGTGAAGTCGATGGCGAAAGCGACGGAAAAGACTCCGACGAGACGACCACGGTTCGCAAGGGTATCACCATGGATGGGGATACCACCATCTTCAATATTCCCGACGCCTACAGGACCAAGCACAAGGGCGTATTGAAGCCTTTCAGTGCCCGCAAGAACTGGATGGAGGCGGTGGACACTTCCGCTGCGGAAACGCCCATGGTGGACAGGGTCGTGGAAGGAACCCTTGTGGAGGGCTCCTTTGGAACGGTTGCTGAAAAGCCTGCTCCGAAACCCTTGGGCGAAGATCCTGAAATTTTGCGTTTGGAAAAGGAACTTCGCGAGAATGGAACTCACATGAGTGCCCTAGAAATTCGCGAAATCCGGAACAAGATTGCCGAAATACGCCGGGCCCGTGAAGAAATCAACTGGGAAAACGAACGCCAGGGGAACCTGGTGGTGAAGGGCGCCGTCCGCGGTGGCGAAAGCGAAACTACGGACGAGGCTACTGTCGTGGCAGGAGCGGCACCCGAAGAGGCTACCGTTGTGGCAGGTTCTGTCGAAGAAACCCAGGCGGCAACCGTCGCGAAAACGATGGCCGGCAATGAGGAGCCGACGCAAGTGGGCGACGCAGAACCGTCGGCAGAGTCCGATGAAGATGAAGAGGACTTTATTCCCCAGGTGGTCTCTTCGGACGAGGTGGATCAGGACCCGAGTTATGTGCCGCCTAGTAACATCGGCACCTCTTCTGGCGGCACGACCGTCACCGGCTTCGGCGTTACCGGTATTCCACAGCCCGACCCGACGGTCCATTACGACGAATACAAGGTGCCTTCCGTAGATGAAATCCTTGACACCCACGAGCCCCAGCCGGCGGACTATACGGTGGACGAGTTGAACGCCATCGGCAAGATGCTAGAAGAAAAGCTGGAAAACTTCAAGGTGAAAGGCAAGGTGGTGGGCTGCGAGACCGGGCCTGTCATTACCCGCTTCGAGGTGGAACCGGGTCCGGGCGTGAAGGTCTCCCAGTTCAGCGCCCTGCAAGACGATTTGGCCATGGCCCTGAAGGCGGTGTCTATACGAATCCTCGCCCCGATTCCCGGAAAGGGAGCGGTGGGTATCGAAATCCCGAACCGCAAGATGCAGACTATTTTCGGTCGCGACATTTTCGAGAGCGATGCCTTCAAGCCTTCTCCCGAAAAGATTGTCATGGCTCTTGGCAAGGACATTTCCGGCGAGCCTTTCGCCATGGACCTGGCAAAAGCACCCCACCTGATGATTGCGGGCCAGACGGGCTCCGGTAAGTCCGTGTGCATTAACGCCCTCATGGCCAGCATGCTCTTCAGCAAGACTCCCGACGAACTCCGCATGATCCTTGTGGACCCGAAGGCGGTGGAACTGAAGATGTACGAGAACATCCCGCACCTGCTGGCGCCTGTGATTACTAAGCCGGAGGTGGCCATACAGGCGCTCCAGTGGCTCTGCTACGAGATGGATAGGCGTACCGAGGTCCTTGCCTCGGCGAAGGTCCGAAACATTGGCGGTTTCAATGCCAAGTTCGAGGCGGGTGAACTCCCGGATGATGTTCCTGAAGAGGATCGTGGTCACCGCATGGCCTTTATCGTGGTGATTATCGACGAGATGGCCGACTTGATGATGGTGGCCGGAAAGGAAATCGAGAAGAACGTGAGCCGTCTGGCCGCCAAGGCCCGTGCTGTTGGCATTCATCTGGTACTTGCCACCCAGCGTCCGTCGGTGAAGGTGATTACCGGTAACATCAAGGCGAACCTGCCTACACGTATCAGTTTCAAGGTGGCTTCTAACGTGGATGCCCGTACGGTGATGGACCACGCCGGCGCCGAAAAACTCTTGGGCCGTGGCGACATGCTTTACAAGGCGGTGAATGCTCCCGACCCGGTGCGCCTGCATGGGGCATTCCTCAGCGACGAAGAAGCGGAAAAGCTGGCCGACGCCTGCTCCAACCAGAACGTGTGCTACCCGCAGCTGGAAACCTTCGAGGTTGCCGAAGAAGGCGGGGAAGGGGAGGACGGCGAAGAAAATGCCGCCATGAGCGAGAAGAAGGACAAGCTGTTGTTCGAGGTGGCCAAGTGGGCTATCGAATGCGGCAACGGCCTTTCTACCTCGGCGGTGCAGCGCCACTTCAGCGTAGGCTACAGCCGCGCAGGCAAGATTGTGGACCAGCTGTTCGGTCTTGGTCTGTGCGCACGCAGTACAGGCAATTCCAAGCCCCGTGCCATGCTTATCGACATGGATCAGCTCATGCAACTGGAACGCTCCGGAACGTTCAGGTAAATGAGTTATTAGTTCTGAGTTACTAGTTACTAGATTAGTTCAATGTAAGTGTCTATAGTACCCAGTAATCAGAATCTAGTAGCTTGAAAATTCTAGTAACTGTT
The DNA here is from genome assembly GCA_017503015.1 of Fibrobacter sp. NCBI lineage: Bacteria > Pseudomonadati > Fibrobacterota > Fibrobacteria > Fibrobacterales > Fibrobacteraceae > Fibrobacter > Fibrobacter sp. The sequence goes on from JAFVTX010000059.1 coordinate 6,396, forward strand.
AACTAGTAACTTGTAACTTCATTATGAAAGAATTCGCTCCTGCTAAAATCAATCTCTTCCTCGACGTCATCCGCAAGCGCGAAGACGGTTATCACGACCTGGGAACCCTTTTCCAGACTATCGACGTGGGCGACACGGTTTCGGCCACCCTTCGAGACGACGACAAGATTACCCTGGAGTACAATGTTCCTCAGGAATACCCCAAGGAATCGGACCTGGTGTTCAAGGCGGCAGCCCTGATGCAAGAGGCCTACCGTGTACCGAAGGGCGTTGACCTGTATCTGGAAAAGGTGATGCCCTTGGGCGCTGGTCTTGGCGGTGGTTCTGCCGATGCTGCTGCAACCCTCAGGTTGCTGAACCGCCTCTGGAAGTTGGACCTGCCTATGGAGGCCTTGGAGGAACTGGGCGCAAGTCTCGGTGCCGACGTCCCCTTTCTGGTCAGAGGCGGCTCGGCGTTTGCCGAGGGCATCGGCGAAAAGCTTACGCCCATCGAACCGCTCCAGCTGAAAGACGGTCTGCACCTGCTCGTAGCGACCCCGCTGGACGCCGTTCCCACCAAGGACGCCTACGCCGGAGTCCCCAAGTCGGGCCCTGACCGCTGGGAAGCGTACAAGTCGGGTTTCAGGGCCGCGGCCGGTTCTAGTCCTGCGGAAAATCTGGGTTCCGCCATGGATTTTGCTCTTGAAAACGTCTTCAACAGTTTCGAGATTTCGGTATTCCCCAAGCACCCCTTGGTAGAACAGCTGAAGCAACAGATGATTCGCCTGGGGGCGACTTCTGTCCTCATGTCGGGGTCGGGAGCTTCCGTCTTTGGCGTTTTTGGGACCCGGAGCCAGGCGGAATCTGCCCTGGAATCCCTGAAACCCATTTCCAGATACCTCGCCGTGACCCGTTTTTTCCAGGGTTTTTAGGCGAATCCCTTTGAATTTGGGGCGTATTTTCTATATTTGCGCCACCATTGGGGTATCGTCAAGTGGTAAGACAACGGATTTTGATTCCGTTATTCGTTGGTTCGAATCCAGCTACCCCAATGAATTTTTTAACCATTCCAAAATTGGAGAAATACAATGGAACTCACAACGCTCAAGGCTACCTCGAGAGTGCTAGGTGCAAACCGCGAAAACAAGCGTTTGCGTAAGGCTGGTCAGATTCCGGCCGTCTATTATGGTAAGGGTACAGAGACTGTGAATATCAGCGTCAGCGAAATTGATATTCGTAAGGTTCTCGCACCCGGTAAGCGTTACACCCTTCTGGACCTGGAAATCGATGGCAAGGCCGGTAATCCCGCCGTCATCTACAACTACCAGAAAGACGCCATTTCCCAGAAATTCGTCCACATTGACTTTCTCAAGATCGACGAAGCCACTCCGGTGAAGGTTCGCGTTCCTGTCAAGCTCTCCGGCCTTCCGGTGGGCGTCAAGACCCAGGGCGGCTTGCTGGCTCAGGA
>JAFVTX010000060.1 GCA_017503015.1 Fibrobacter sp.
AGGCTAGTAATGAGTTGTCAGTTATGAGTTGTGAATTCTAATAATCGCGCCTTTGGTGCCAAATTAAAGGACTTCCCCGCCCCCTCTTCTGTCATCCTCGCGAAGGCGAGGATCTTTTTTGTATCTTTAGAGGGAACAAAATAGCACAGGAGCATAGTATGTCCGATTGGCTGTTCAAATCATGGATCAAGGTTTCCGTCGTGACGGTCATCCTTTTCTTTTTTTATCACCTTTTCATCTCCCTGAAACTGGAACAGGAAGATTTCAAGAACAATTCCAACGACCAAGAGTAGGCTCACCTTATGGAACAAAACAAGGACATTGCCGACATCCAGGCCGCCGAAGCGGTATTCCACAAGAAGAAAAAGTTCATTTTGTGCTACCACAGCTTTAGCGTCATGAATTTCAAAAAGGCCCGTGTGCAAATTCGCAAGATTGCAGAAGCCGCAGGCTCTCCCATCAGCATCGCCGTGGTGCCCGCCTTTGGCGCCGCTCCGGAATCGGAAGCCGAAGAATTCCGTGAAGAACTGGAAAAGTTCGTGCAGGAAGGCTACGAAATCATGCTCCACGGGGCACGTCACCGGGCAGACCTTTCCCTGAAGCGCAGCCTCCAGGGCAAGCTCGCCCTGCTGATTTCCAACAACGAGGCCGAATTTGCCGGTCTCAACGAACGGCTCACCCAGGCGCTTCTCAAGCGTAGCCTCGCCCTGTGGAAGGCCCACGGCACAGGCAAGCCCTCCGGATTCATTCCGCCCATCTGGTTCGGGAACAAGTTCCTCAAGCAGCAGGCCCTGGAAATCTTCGACTACTACGAAGACTACCACGGCATCTACAAGAAGATCGGCGACAAGATCAAGAAAACCTATTCCAAGACCCTCAGCTTTTCCATTATTCCAAACGCGCTCCTGGGTCTTGCCCAGACCTACGCCTGCCTCCGGATGCTCCTGCCGGGCGGCACCCACCGTCTGGTGTTCCACGAAAAGGATTTCAGGACCATCGGCGAGAAACGCATCTTGAACATGGTGCGCTACACCTCCACCATGCGCGAAAAAATCATGTACAAGGATCTGTAAGGTCAGAATCTCGGGAATCAAGATATGATGCTCAACAAGTTTCTCTCCCGGACGGAATACAGTTCTTACGACGACCTTTACAAGAACTTCAAGATTTCCATTCCGGAAAATTTCAACTTTGCCTACGATGTGGTAGATGAATACGCCAAGGAAGAACCCAAGCGCGAAGCCCTAGTCTGGTGTGACGACGAAGACGAAAGTCACATCTTCACTTTCAAGGATTTGTCGCTAGCCTCCCAACGCACGGCCAACTTCTTGGTAGAACAGGGAATCGTCAAGGGCGACCGGGTGATGCTCATCCTCCGCCGCCGTTACGAATTCTGGTTTTTCCTCTTGGCGCTGCACCGCATTGGCGCCATCGCCATCCCGGCCACCAACATGCTGGCCGCCGAAGACCTGGAATACCGTTTCAAGGCTGCCGACGTGAAAATGGTGGTGACCTACGACGAGCCCACCCTCCAAAAAGAGGTGGACAAGGCAAAATCCAAGTGCCCCTCCGTAGAAAAGCTGGTGACCGTGGGCCAGACCGCCCGCCAGAACTGGATCAGTTTCTACGACGACTACGAAATCTTCCCGGCCAGTTTCCCACGGCCCACGGGAAACGCCGCCACCCATAACGACGACATCATGGTGGTGTACTTTACCAGCGGCACAAGTTCCAACCCCAAGATGGTGGCCCACACCTACACCTACCCTCTGGGACACATCGTCACCGCCAAGTACTGGCAGCACGTGATTGAGGGAGGCCGCCACCTGACGGTTGCCGAAACCGGCTGGGCCAAGGCCCTCTGGGGAAAAATCTACGGCCAGTGGATTGCAGGCTCTGCCGTGTTCACCTACGACATGAAGGTATTCATTCCGGGAAAGCTCCTGGAGAAAATGGCCGAATACAAGGTCACTACCTTCTGCGCACCGCCCACCGTGTACCGCTACATTCTGCACCACGGCCTTTCCAAGTACGACCTTTCCAGCCTCAAGTACTGCACTACCGCAGGCGAGGCGCTGAACCTGGACATCTACAACCAGTTCTTCGAGCAGACAGGCATCCGACTGCAAGAAGGTTACGGCCAGACGGAACTGACCCTCACCACCGGAAACTTCGGATGGGATATCCCGAAGCCGGGCTCCATCGGCAAGCCTTCGCCGGGCTACCGCATGGAAATCGTCAACGCCGAAGGTGACCCCTGCGGCGTAGATGAAGTGGGCGAACTGATTATCCAGATTGACCAGGGCAAGCCCTTCGGCATGTTCGGCGGCTACTACCGCGACGAAGAACGTACAGAGAAAGTGTTCGCAGGCGGAGTTTACCACACCGGCGACACCGCCACCCGGGACAAGGACGGTTATTTCTGGTTCGTGGGCCGCACCGACGACCTGATCAAGAGCTCCGGATACCGTATCAGCCCCTTCGAAGTAGAAGAAGTGCTCCACAAGCACCCCGCCGTGCTGGAAGTGGCCGTCACGGGCATCGAGGACAAGGACCGTGGCCAGGCCGTGAAGGCAACCATCGTGCTCCAGAAGGGCTACGAGGCCTCCAAGGAACTGTCCAAGGAAATCCAGCTTTTCGCAAAGAAGATTGCCGCCAGCTACAAGAGCCCACGCATTATCGACTTCGTGACGGAGCTGCCCAAGACCATCAGCGGAAAGATCCGCCGGGCCACCATCCGCGACAAGGATGCTTCGGCACAGGCCGCTGAAAAAGCCGAAGCACAGGCTGGCGAAAGCACCGAAACCTCGTCCGAAAAATCAGAAAACTAACGGCATTCCCGGAGGTATGTCATGAGTAACCGCGTCCTCAACATCCTCGTTCCGGGAATCGGGCTCCCCCTTTCCCTGGGTACCGTCTATAACTACTCCCAGTACTCCGTCAACATCATGGAGTGCTTCGGCATTTCAAAGTTCCAGGCGGACATCGGGTTCACCCTGATTATCTTCTTCTTGGGGATGTGCGCCGCTACCTTCGGGCGCATGGTGGAACTGAACCCGAAACGGATGTCGGTGGTTTCCACCACCTTGTTCGCCATCGGCATGTTCACCCTCTTTGCCGCCACCAAGTTCGGTATACTCCCGCTGTACTACATCGGCTGCTCCTTCATGGGGGCGGGCACAGGCATCGGCTACGTGTGCCCCATCAAGCAGTTGCTTTCCAACTTCAGCGACCACAAGGGCCTGGCCTCGGGCCTTGCCATCACGGGCTTTGGGGCAGGCAAGTTCGTGGCCGCCCCCGCTATCGAGTACCTGCTGGCAAACTTTGAACTCCCCTACCTGTTCCTGATTCTCGGATGCGCCTTCTTGACGGTCATGTCCGTATGTTCCTGGCTATTCAGGCCCAATCCCGCCTTTATCATGACCAAGAAGACGGCCATCCCATTCAAGGACTTGGTTCACACCAAGTTCCTCACCATGGAATACGTGTCCATCTGGGTCATGTTCTGCATCAACATTTCCTGCGGACTTGCCCTGATTGCCCAGGAAAAGAGCCTGCTGAAATACCTGGGCTTCAAGGAAATCGCCCTCATCATGGCCCTTACCGCCGTGTTCAACGTGCTGGGCCGTTTCGGCATGAGCACCCTCTCCGACTATATCGGCAGAAAGGGCGCCTACCACTACGTTTGCTCCCTCAGTATCTTGGCGGCGTTCCTCTGCTATACAGAGCAGGCCTGGCTTGCCATTTGCGGTATCATGATGGTGGAATTCGCCTACGGTGGAAACTTCTCCGTGCTGCCGAGCCTTTTGGCCAAGCGCTTCGGAACCTCCTGCGTTTCCACGGTTCACGCCATGACACTATCCGGCTGGGGAATCGCGGGCATCATCGGTCCTACCCTCGGAAACATCTTTACAGGGAACAACCTGTTCCTGGTGCTAGGCGGGCTTTACCTGTTCGGATTCACCATGATGGAAATCTTCGTGAAGAAGGATTCCCACCAAGAAATCAAAGGTGTGTAAAAGGAGATGCCCGACCAGGTCGGGCATGACAACGCCAACGATAAATCCTATAGGCTCTTGAAAACTTTCCTGGCGGCATCGACGGTTCGGTCGATGTCGTTTTCTGTATGGGCGGCACTCACGAAGATGGCCTCGAACTGGCTAGGCGCCAGATAAATTCCCTGGTCCAGCATGCCCAAGAAATACCTGCGGAACAGTTCCAGGTCGGATTTTTGCACGTCGGCAAAACACGTGACCGGACCTTCGGTAAAGAAGATACAGCCCATAGAGCCTACCTGGTTTGTAGAAATGGCGAGCCCTGCAGAGGCGGCTGCGTCCTTGAGGCCTTCAAGCAGGCGCTTGGTCATCGATTCCGCATGCACGTAGTATTCGGGATGGGAGTTCAATTCTCGCATGGTGGCAAGACCTGCCGCCATGGCCACCGGGTTCCCAGAAAGGGTTCCAGCCTGGTAGATTCCACCCAAGGGCGCAATCTGCTGCATCACGTCCAGACGGCCACCGTAGGCACCTACCGGCATGCCTCCGCCGATAATCTTTCCGAAGGTGGTCAGGTCCGGCTTGATGCCGTACAGCCCCTGGGCGCAGTGGATTCCTACACGGAATCCCGTCATCACCTCGTCCACAATCAAAAGGGCGCCGTGTTTCTTGGTCTCTTCGGAAAGGGTCTGCAAGAATTCCGGCTTGGCAGGCACAACCCCCATGTTTCCGGCCACAGGCTCCACGATCACGCCGGCGATTTCGTCGCCAATCTTGTCGAACAGTTCCTTCACTCCCGCCACATCGTTGTACTGTAGCGTCAAGGTGTACTTGGCCAGGTCGGCGGGTACCCCCTTGCTGCTGGGCTTGCCCGTGGTAAGCATTCCCGAACCAGCCTTGATGAGTAGGCTATCGCTATGGCCGTGATAACAGCCCTCGAACTTCACAATCTTGTCACGACCGGTAAACCCTCGGGCCGCACGGATAGCGCTCATGGTGGCCTCGGTCCCGCTGTTCACCATGCGAATCATTTCCACGCTGGGCACAAGGCTCATCACCAGCTTGGCCAGTTCCGATTCCAGGCCGCAGGGCGCCCCGAAACTGAGACCGTTCTGGGCCGTTTCTGCCACCGCCTTGATAACCGCGTCGTGGGCGTGTCCCAAAAGCATGGGGCCCCAGCTGCCCACGTAATCGATGTAGTCGTTTCCGTCCACGTCGTAGATGTGGCTTCCCTTGGCGCGGGCAATAAAAGGAGGTGTGGCCCCCACGTTGCTGTATGCACGGACGGGGCTGTTCACACCGCCGGGCATCAGGGTCTTGGCTTCGGTAAAAAGTTTTTCGCTAATGGAGTGGTTCATAGCCACCAAAATAGAAAATCCGACCCAGAGGGCCGGACTTTTTTAAGCATACCTGTTTTACAAACGATTATTCGGCAGACATCTTATTGAAGTTTTCGCAACCTGCTTCGGCCATTTTCTTCAGGTCATCAGCTGTAAGTTCTCCGGCATCTTCTTCCGTGTTATTCTCGGGGAAGTCGGAATAGGTAATGAGAATCTTGTCGCCTTCAAGTTTCCAAGTCGTTTCATTAGTGCCATAGCCAGGAACCGTCTGCACCATCGTTGCAGAGTTTTCTCCCGTCTTGACTTCGCACTTGGGGTCGGAACCACCAGCGGAGGAAGAGTCATCGCCACAAGCGGTGAAGATAGCGGCAGCGCCGAGAGCGGCAAGAAGCATGAGTTTTTTCATTTTTTTTCTCCATTGAACGCAAATAAATTTGCTTTGTTAAAATGTTGTAATCAATTTATATTTTTTTTTGCACTAATAACAAATCAACACACAAAAAATCGTAAAAAGAAAATTACAACAAACCCTTCTCCAGAGCTTCCTTGGCGTGGTAGGTGATGATAATGTCGGCGCCCGCCCGCTTGAATGCAAGCAGGTTTTCACGAATGATGGCATCTTCGTCGATAAGGCCAAGGTTTGCGGCAGCCTTCACCATGGCGTATTCACCGCTCACGTTGTAAACGGCCACCGGCACATCGCTGATTTCGGCGGTCTGGCGGAGCACATCCAAGAAGGCAAGACCCGGTTTCACCATCACAATGTCTGCACCTTCTTCCAGGTCCAATTCCACTTCGCGCAAGGCCTCACGACCGTTACGCACATCCATCTGGTAGCCCTTGCGGTTGCCGCACTGGGGAGCAGAACCGGCCGCCTCGCGGAAGGGTCCGTAATAGGCGCTGGCAAATTTCGCGCTGTAAGACATGATCGGAGTGTTCTTGAAACCGTTCTCGTCCAGCTTTTCGCGGATAGCCGCCACGCGGCCGTCCATCATGTCGCTGGGTGCCACCATGTCGGCACCGGCAATGGCATGAGACAGGGCGGTTTTCGCCAAAAGCTCCAGGGTAGCGTCGTTATCCACTTCGCCGTCCTTCAAGATGCCGCAATGACCGTGGCTCATGTATTCGCAGAGGCACACGTCGGTAATCACGTACAACTCAGGGAATCTCGCCTTCAAGGCCCGGACCGCGCGCTGGATAATACCGTCATCGTCGTAGGCGGCGCTCGCCATTTCGTCTTTCATGTCGGGAATGCCGAAAAGCAAGATAGACTTGAGCCCAAGGGCAGCATAGCCGTCCACCTCTTTCAGAAGTTCGTCGATGGAAAAACGGAACTGTCCCGGCATAGACGGAATTTCTTCCTTGATTCCGGAACCTTCCTTTACAAACAGGGGGTACACCAGGGAAGCCGGATTCACGGCGGTTTCGGCAACCATGTTTCTGATGGTTTCGTTCTTGCGCAGACGACGGGGACGTTTAATCATAACGGACTCCTAGTGATATTCTTTGCTAAAGATAATATAACAAAACCCTATCGCTTCATGCACGAACCCGTTTTTCTACCCAACAAAAAGGACTTTACCACCTTAATCTCGGATTCGGACAATGGTCCTCGTGACCGTCAGGCCAGACCCACACCTCGTCGGCAAAAGGGCACTCCAGCGATTTTCCGTCACAATCCTTACCGGATACGGCACAGGAGCCGCCTCGGACTTCGAAATACAGACTTCCTTCGCAACGGACCTCATCGGAATGTAACACACCCCGCAACCGTTCCAAGGCACCTTCGGGCAAAGAAAACCTTTCCCGCAATTCTCGTGACGCACAGCCCAAAAACACCACCGGATTCCACTTGATCCGACTAATGCCGACTCGTTCCGTCCATCGCAAAAGTTCCGGCGCGAAATCCGCATTTTCCCGATGGAGCGTCACCTGCAATGAAACAGTGGCCACAGCCTGCGAACTATCGCCCTCCAGCAACAGCCTACGAACATCCAGCAGTTTTTCCACATTGGCTTTCCACTCGTCTTCGGGCAATCCACCCGTCTCGTAAGAAAGGGTACTCACCTTGATGTCGCTGCAGGCAAGTAGCAGGCTTTCCAGTCTTTCGTCACTTCCCCACTTTTTAGGAAAACTCCCGTTGGTAGTCAAGTTCAAAGGAATCCCGCGACTCATGCACAATTCCAGCAATTCTTCGAAATGGGAATAAAGTAAAGGTTCCCCCATAGTGGAGGGAATCACCTCCCGCACACCTGCATATTTTTCAATGGAACGCAGTACCACTTCTACGGGCATCTCACCAAAGCCGGAGGGCCCTCCCCGCTGGTTCAAAAAGCACAGCGGGCAGTGTAAATTACAAGTGTCCGGATTGGTCAGTAAAGTCAGACGGCGCATGGGATAATTCTGATTTCTGACTCCAGATTTCGGAGTTATAATTCCGAACTCCGAAATCCAAATTCTGAATTATTTGTTCTCTCTCAGGTACTTAATCGCCGCAAGAGCCGCCCTGGCGCCTTCGCCTACAGCTATAGACACCTGCAAGATACCGCCGGTACAGTCCCCCGCCGCATAGAGTCCCGGAAGGGTGGTCTGCAAATCGCCGTCCAGCACCAACTTTCCCTGGTCAAAGGCGGCACCCGCCTTCAAAGCCAAATCCGTAGCGTTGGCGCTACCTAGGGCCACAAACAGCCCGTCAAATTTTTCTTCTGAACCGTCTTCGTAGCGCACGCCCTGAAAAGCACCTTCGCCTACTAGGCCCTGCAAATGCCGCTTTTCGATGCGGACCTTGTCAGGGAATTTTGCAGAAACTTCTGCACCGTTGGTCAAAAGGGTTGCGGAACCCACCACCTGCAAAAGCTCTTCGGTTTCGTGAAGGGCATATTCGCCGCTCCCTAGCACGGCCACGTTCTTGCCCTTGTAAAAGAAGGAATCGCAAACGGCGCAATAACTGACCCCGTGGCCTTCCATCTCGGCCATTCCCGGCAGCGGGTGCTTTTTGCGGGCAGCGCCGGTAGCCATGATGCAAACCTTGCCATGATAAGATGCCGTAAGCCCCTTGGCCACAAACTGCGAACCGTCAAACATCAGGTCCATCACTTCGTCATCGACAATCTGCGCGCCAAGATCCAGAGCCTGTTTCTTGCCCACCTGCAAAAGTTCTTCGCCGGTCAGGGGCTTTTCTAGGCCGTAATAGTTCTGGATAGCATGGGCTTTAGAAAGTGCACCGCCATCCTTGCCCACCAACAGCACATCGAGCCCAGCACGGAGCCCGTACAGCGCCGCAGAAACACCAGCAGGACCATATCCCAGAATCAAGATATCCGCTTCAAAGTTATCCATCTCAGCCTCCTAAAAGACTACGCCATCGTTTCCTTGATGCGGGCCCATCCGTCTTCGGGAATCTGGGCGCCCATCACCTGCACTACTTCGTTAGAAACAAGGCTTCCCAGGTTACCGGAGCGTTCCATGTCCCAGCCGTTCATGTAGCCGTACAAGAATCCCGAAGCCCACAGGTCGCCTGCACCAGTGGTATCAATGGCCTTTGCAGAACCAGCCTGCACGCGGGTCACTACACCATCTTTAGCAATCAAGGCGCCCCGCTTTCCGATTTTTACCACGGCCACCTTCGCCTTCTTGGCAAGCACTTCCAAAGCCGCCTCTTCCTTGACCCCGGCGTAGGCAAAGGCCTCGTCTTCGTTGGCGATAATGATGTCAATCATCTTTTCTTCGAAAAGTTCGTCAAACAGTTTGCGGCAGGCATCCACCACACCGAAGCTGCTAAAGTCCAGGGCCGTTTCTACCCCCAGGCTACGGGCAAGGGTAAAGGCTTTCTTGAAACATTCCCCGTTAAAAGCGCGGTAACCTTCGGCGTAAAGCAGACCCACGTCGTCATAGAGGGCGGGCACAAAGTCATCGCTCCCTAAAAAGTCAGAAGCCCCAAGGTAAGTCCACATGGAACGCTGGGCATCGGGAGTCACCGCCGAAAACACACAGCCCGTAGCCGCACCGGAAAGTCCCAGCTTGGATTCCACGCCGTTTCGTTCCAGGTGTTTCTGGAAAATTTTTCCCAAGTCGTCGTCACCGATTTTAGAAATAAAGGCGGCCCTGCCTCCCAGACGCGAAAGCCCCACCATGGTATTGCAGGTAGAGCCACCAGGCACGCGCACAGGGTTCTTCAGCGACAGCAGGAACTTTTCCATCTGGGGCCAGTCCACCATGTTCATGCCGCCCTTCTGCACTCCCTGGGATTCAATCCAGGAGTCATCCACATTGGCCAGAATATCTACCAGGGCAGCGCCCATTCCCAAAACTTTTTTCATCAGTAACCTCTCCTACGGCGCAGCCTCTCGCTGGCCTTCAACAAAAACTGCCGTTCAGATTCCGTCAGCGACTGGATTCCCTCTGCATTGACTTTTTTCAGGATTTCGTCCATCCGCTTCTGTTCGTCCATGTAAAAGACTTCGCCTTCCAGAACTTCAGGCTCTTCGACACGAGCTTCTGTCCTTTGCCCATCGCGATTTTCGGTATCAAAGGGATTGTTCCATTTTTTATAGCGGCCGGGATGTTTGGAGAACAAGCGGAAAAAGCCGGACAAGGGCGAATTGTAAAGAATACTGGAGCTCTTGGTAAACACATTCTGGTACAAGGCCATGTAGATAAAGCCCGCCACCACGCCACCCAAATGGGCAAAGTGGGCAATGGTATCGCCGGTATTTGCAAACATTACATCAAAGGCAACCATCACCCACATGGCATGCTTGATTTTCATGGGGATAATAAAGAACATCAAGATGCGCCTTTCCGGAAAAAACTTGTAGTATGCCACAAACACGCCCATCAAGGCACCAGAGGCTCCGATAATGGGATTATGGGTGAGTCCCAGAATACTCATGGCAACACTGAAGATAGCCGCAAATATTCCGCAGAAGAAATACATGAAGGCAAAATGCTTGGTACCCATCCATTCCCCGACCTCTGCACCGAACATCCAGAGCATCAGCATATTGAAAAAGAAATGCATAAAATCTACATGGATAAACATGTAGGTTACGTAGCGCCAAGCCTCAAAGGGTGCGGTCGGCAAAAAGGCTCCAAAGTAGAGGATATACTCCTGAAGCGAGCCGTAGCCAATACCGGGCAGGTTCAAATGCAGCCCCAGCATACCGCCCACGATAGCCGCAATCGCAAACACCACAGCGTTTGAAATCAGCAGGACTCGAATAACCTTGGGTAAGAATCGAAAGGGCGTCATACTTAACGGCTATTTTTCAACAACAAGGGAATGACTTCGACATGGACATAGTTCGAGAGTAATTCTCGACCGTCCACCGTATCCGAAACGCCGGCCTTCAAGAGTTCGCGAACCACGGAACTGCTTAGCGACAGGTGTTCCGAAGCGCTGGAGAAAATAACCGTTTCGCATTCGGGATAAAGGGTCCGATTGTTCCAGGCGATGGACTGTTCATATTCAACATCCATAGCACCGCGCACGCCCCGGACCAAAAACTTCGAACCGACGCTTTTCATAAAATCCACAGTCAGTCCATCATAAGATGTCACTTTCACGTTCGGGATTCCGGCAACGGACTTGTTTATGAAGGTCAGGCGGTCCGATTCCGAAAACATATTCTTCTTGGAAGCATTTACGGCAAGGACTATCCACAGTTCGTCAAAAAGAGCAGCGGCTCTTTTGACAATGTCCAAATGCCCCAAGGTAAACGGATCAAAGGATCCTGCAAATACAGCAATTCTTTCCATGCTGTAAATATAGTTTTATGCCAGATTCACAAAGCTAGTTACTAGTTACTAGTTACTAGAGAAATCTTGCATAAATCAACTTGTAACTACTTTGACCTACAAATCACCAACGAGGATTCCCCATAGCGGCGGACCTGAACCAGTCCAGCGTCGGAGGCCTCTTTGACCCATGCAGGCAGATTTCGACTGGGCGCTTCGAATACGGCCACACCACCCAGATTCAGCCACTGCCAGAAAGAGCGCAAGTCAGGATATTCCACATCCTTGAATGGCGGATCTGCATAAATCAAATCAAACCCACCCTCGGCACATAGCTCCTCTTTTTCTAGTGTCAAGGCATTCTTTTCGTACAAAGTAAGTTTCTTTTCCAAGGACAAAGCCTTGTACCCTTGCAGCAAGAGATGTGCTTGGGAATGAACCATTTCCACAGCCACCACATGGGCCGCTCCACGGCTCAAGGCCTCAATTCCCATAATGCCCGAACCGGCAAACAGGCCCAGCATGCGGAATCCATCAACGCTTTGCAAAATGTTAAAAAGAGCCTCACGGGTCCTCGAACCCGTTGGCCTAGTTTTCATGCTGGGAGGAGAAGGGACCATCCGTCCACGAAGGTCCCCGCCCGTGATGCGAATAGGCATTTAAGGAACCACGAACATCACGAACTGCATTGAGCTCTGGATGTCATGCTTGGCAAAAATCATTTCCATCTTCGTGACGCCTACACGAACTGGAGATTCCAGCATCGCCGACACAAAATTTTGCAACTCCGGGAAATCTGAGTTGGCAGACACCGTGTAAGAATAACGCTTGTACACGCCAAAATCCTCTACGGTCGGCTTTTCGAGCCCCTTGAAATTCAGCTTAACATTGGTTGCCAAAGCCTTCAAAGTCTTAATTTCTTCGGCCACCTCAGCAGATTTCACAAAACTCGTAACAGCAGCCAAGTTCGGAGTCGACACATTAAACAATCCAAAGGCCGTAATGTCAGTAGCCGGAGCATTTTCCGGCAGCGGAGGTGTTCTAAAGTCTGCACTCACTGCCTTTACCCGTTCCAGGAAACTACGCTGAGAAGTGGGCTTGGCAGCCACACCACGGATATAGTAATAGTTGGGAGTCTGGAAAATACAATCAGAAAAGCCAACATCATCGGGTGTCGCCGTAGCAAGGAACGTAAGGAACTGAGCGCTAGCCGCCTTCTGGTAAGAAATCTTTTCTAGGGGCAAATAGGACTCGTAGCTCGTGCGGCTGTTGTTGTACAAAGCCTGAGGATTGATTTCCGCAACCACCTGCTTTACAGACATTCCCTCACGCATTTTGAGTACCGCACGTTCAGCAGCAGCCTCCGCTTCCAGGACTCCACCAGCAGTGGTAGTCTGCCCTGCACCCAAAGTCAACGTCTGACTCGGATCCTCAGCTCCAATTAAAGATAAGTACGCCTCTGGCAAGGCACCCTGCAAAGGACCGGGAACCCCAAACACGCTCAGGAAACAGCTGAACGCAACAAAGACAAAGGCTGCAGCAAGACCAACTGTCAGCAATTTCGACTTGGAAGATTTTCTTGCCGCATTAACATCGGTAACGTGAACCGGATTCACGTTTTCCATTAAGGACGATCGTTCAGCAGCCTCAATAAGGTTCAAGTGAATCATACTTCCTCCATGAGGTTCAAGGCAGCGCCAATTGCACCGGCACAGCTAAGAACTGCGGCAGAATCTTCTTCTTCCACCGGAAGTCTTAAATTGGAGAAGGAATCCATCAAAACAATCTGATATTCCGGAAGAGCCCCCTGCAAATTTTTCATAAACAGAGGATCCGTTGCCAATTCCCCACACAAATGGATTTGTTTTACATCAAAGGAGACATCATCTTCCTTTGCAAAATCAATCTGTTCACGAATGCCGTTGGCCAGGAATCCGTAAGCCTCTTCAGCAGATTTATCCACTAGTGAAAGAGTAGACACACAACGCAAGTCCTGCAGTCTATCCTTCGAAATCCACATCATGGTTACACCCGCAAAATCAGCCTTAATCACACATTCCAAACCATCGATATGGTCAGCCGCATCCATTAAGTTCAACAGCGAGAGCACATCCACTTCCATAGTCTTGGGCGCTAACCCCTTGTTGCGGAATCCTTTACGAACTCCATCCACCCATTCACGACGAACGGCAATCAAAAGAACCGTCTCCCCAACAGTAGCGTCTCCGCACAGGACCTGATAGTCCATGATGTAAGACCCCTTTTCGGCATTGGTAATAAGTCCAAGATACCACTCCAGGTAGTCTTCACGGTTGGCACACGCCTCTGCAGGCACATACACCTGCCTCACAATAGAACGAAATGCCGGAATAGACAAGGATACCGCCTCCACAGACTCTTGCTGGACGGATTCCAACCAGGCCTGGAGGACCGTTTCAAAAGTGTAGACGTCATCCAGAGGACTGGTCCCAGTCTGGAGAACGGCCGTACGCAAAACCCGCTTTTCAGCGGAGTCCAACAGTGCCACTTTTAGGGAAGCATCCCCAACCTCAATACCTAGATAAATCTTCGTATCACTCATATACTCAACGACTTATGAAAATGTACATCCTAAAACTAATCAAAAATCACCCCCTGTAGGAGGCCTTCCAGTTTTTTCTTGCCGATTCCGGGTACTTTTTGCAAATCCTGAGGGCCCGAAAATGGGCCGTTTTGGGCACGAAACGCTAAAATTTTCTCAGCAAGCTTGGGTCCTACGCCTTTTAGGACGCACAATTCCTCCACCCCTGCAGAATTGACATGTATGGGCAATTTTGGCTTTTTTTGTTTATTTTTTATGTTTTTTTGTTTTTTCGTCTTATGTTCGGACGAATCAACTTTGGTTACTTTATTCGTAACTGTGCTAAAGTCAGGTCCGGACTTTTTCGAGATATAATCCCTTTCAGCGACATATTCCAAATTGGAGTATTCTTCCACCTGCCCAATGGCGGGTACACCCCAGGGTAGATAGCGGAAAACCAGCCCAAGTACCAAAAAGACCAGGGCCATACGGAGGATTTGTTTTTCGGGAGCGTTCATCAGAAGCACCTACGGACTACGCAGGGGCTCCTTAAATCGTCCGTCTGGCAGCCCCTGCTTTTTTTGTTCATGTAGCAAGGCTTCGACGGCATTCGCGTCAGAAGGCACATCCACAGAGATGCTCTCATAGGGACTCTGGACCATACGGATAGGGCGAATACCCATAATCCGCATCTGCTCCAAGGAGCGCTCCAGTTCAAGCTTACTCTGGGACAAAGAAGTAAATTCATCGCGGGACTTGCGGGAATAGGCGTAGATTCCCTGGTGCTGGAACCACCGGCCAGCTTCGCCTGCAGGAATTTCCCGGCGAAAATCAACGGCAAAACCGTCCTTGACCAGAACCTTCACCACAGTCTTCAGGGGAACGTCTTCTGGCTTAAGCGGGCAGGCCACCGTCACCCAGCAGTCCGGGTTTTCGGCAAGAGTCCGGGCGACATCGCACAAGACCGAAGGCTCTACCAAGGGTTCGTCACCCTGCAGGTTCACCACCAGGTCAAGGTCCAGGGCACGGGCGGCCTCTGCCACCCGGTCAGAACCGGTAGCCGCCTCCCCCGTCAGCAAAAATTCGAGCCCAGCGCGGGAAACCACCTCGGCAATCTCGTCGCTGTCGGTAGCACAGACGATGCGGTCAAAGCATTCTGCAAGGGCCGCCCGCTCCAGGGTGCGGACAATCATCTCCTTGCCGCACAACTTGAAAAGCGGCTTCCCGGGAAACCGGGAAGACCCCATGCGGGCAGGAACAATACAGGATACAGGAGACATAGTCCAGGCAAAGGAGGCTTCTAGCCGCCAATGACCTTGGGAATGGCGAAGTGGTCGTTTTCCACCGCCGGCGCATTTGCAAAAGCCTGCTCTAGGGTGAATCCCTGTACAGGTACGTCTTCGCGAAGAACCGTCTCGCCGGTTTCGACGGCGGTCATAGGTTCTACATTGGAAAGGTCCAGAGCCTTCAACGCTTCCAGATGATTGAGCATCTTGTCCAGGTGGCCCTTGACGGCAGGAATTTCCTCTTCGGAAATGCTCAGGCGGGACAACTTGGCCAATTTCAGGACTTCATCGGTTTCAAGCATAGGACTCTCCAATCTTTACGAGGAGTAAGATAGAAAATTTTGGAATGAAAGGCAAATGAGTGGTGAGTGGTGAGTGGTGAGTTATGAGTTATGAGTTATGGGTTGTGAGGTGTGAGGTTCGAGGATAACACCTCTTGAGACCGGCTATCCTAACCACTAAACCCTAGCCCCTAGATCCTAACCCCTAAGCCCTAGCCCCTATACACTACCCCACCACCTGCAGGGCGGCATATTTCAGGATAATGGTACGCAGGTTCCCATCGCCAAAACGGACATCTACACGGGCGTTGTCCCCTTCGCCGTAACAGCGGGTAACAGTCCCGACTCCGTACTTGATGTGCCGCACCTTTGCTCCCGGATGGAAAGGATTCTCGCTATACTCGTCATAGACAATGCGAGGGCCCGACGTATCCACAGAACTAGTGGTCGGCGCCACCTTTATGGGATTGCGATAGACGATACGCCGGTCGTTCTTGCGGACCGAATCCGGAACGGAACTCCTGGAACCTCCGAACCGAGACCCGCCCGAAAAGCCCGACGAACTCGAGCCCGAAGTTCCGGAGCCAAAGCTCCGGTTGCGAACAAAAGACGGGGCGCTATTGTAACGGGGCTTTTCAGGAGCATCAGGCGTCCAGCCCGAAAAGGCGGGCCGTTCATCTATGCAGGGCGTAAATTCCACGACAGAAGGATCCAGTTCCTTCAAGAACCGGGACGGCGCAAAAGGCCGGATAGTTCCCTGGAAAAAGCGACGTTCCGCATGGTACAGGTAAAGCTTCTTTTCGGCACGGGTACAGCCCACGTAGAACAGGCGACGTTCCTCTTCAAGCTGGTCGTTGGCCTCCTTGACACTCAGCATGGAACTTTCCCGAATCAGCGGGAAAATACCGTCGTCACAGCCGGCAATGTGCACCGTATTGAATTCTAGACCCTTCGCCATGTGGATGGTCATGAGAGTTACATGGCCCTTAGAATCGTCCACCTTCTTGTCGGCGTCGGTCAAGAGGGAAATATCCTGCAAGAAGGCGTCTAACGTGGCCCCCGGATGTTCCTCGTCGAATTCACGGATGGCGTTAATCATTTCATCGACGTTGCCTATCCGTTCGTCTGCAGAAAGCTCGTCGTCTTTCCGCAAGAATTCCTTGTAGGCGACATCGTTTACAATCCGTTCTGCCAGGAGCGGAAGCGGAGTCTCTCCGGCGGCCACCAGTTCTTTCCAGGACTGGACCAAGTCCACAAAGCCTTTCAGCTTGGGAGCGGAACGGGACACACCGCTAGCCTCGGCCACAAGCATCTGCCAGAAGGTTCCTTCGCCATTTCGAACGCGGGCAAGGACATTCTCTACTGAAGTCTTGCCGATGGCACGGGGCGGCGTGTTGATGACCCGCAGGTGGGCGGCATCGTCCTTTTCATTTGAAAGAAGACGCAAATACGAAAGAATATCCCGGACTTCCTTGCGGTCCCAGAACCGCGTGCCGCCAAAAATCACTGATGGAATGCGGTTGTCGTTCAAGGCCTTTTCTATCACGCGGGACTGGGCATTGGTGCGGTAAAACACCGCCGTCTTGGAGTAATTCGCCTCACCCGCCACGGCAATCAAATCCGCTATCTGCTGGGCTTCGCTGCGGTCGTCCATCGTGTGCCGTACCCGGATGGGGTCGCCGGCTTCTTCCTTGGAATACACCACCTTCTGCATTTCCAGGGGGCGCACGTTGTGGGCTATTACGGAGCCCGCCCCCTTCACGATATTTGACGTAGAGCGGTAGTTCCGTTCCAGCTTGACGATAGTCACCGGGGCAAAATCCCTATGGAAATTGCGGATGATCTTGATGTTCGCCCCACGCCAGCCGTAAATGCTCTGGTCGTCGTCGCCCACCACTGTCACGTTTTTCTGCTCGTTAATGAGCAACTTCAAAAGTTCATACTGCACGTCGTTGGTATCTTGATATTCATCTACCACCACGTACTTGTATCGCTCCGCCAGCTGGTCTGCCAAGTGGGGTACTTTCTGGAGCATGAGCACCGTATTGAACAGCAGGTCGTCAAAGTCCATGGCGTTGGATTCCTTGAGGCGCTTCTGGTATTCCCCGTAAAGCCTGGCCATTCTTTCCTGGTCGGCAAATTCAGCCCGCATCATGGCGATTTCGGGAGTCTGCAAAACAGCTTCGCCGTTGGTATATAGAATGGTGTTCTTGTACCGAGAAATGGCTCCGTGAAGTTTTTTTACTTCGGACGCATCGTAATTTTCGCCCAGTTCTTCCTTGAGGATTTCTTTCAGAATCCGTTTCTGGTCATCGTCGTCATAGATGGAGAAATTGTTGTCGTACCAGGAGCCACCCATGGCGTGAATCACAAAATCTTTGGTCAGGCAAAGCCTCAAAAGTTTCAGGCACACGGAATGGAACGTGCCCATCCAGTTGAAGGCCAGGCGAAGCTGCAAAAGTTTCTGGATACGCTCTTTCATTTCGCGGGCAGCCTTGTTGGTAAACGTCACCGCCAGAATCCGGTCCGCCTCCACCTGATGGAACGACACCAGATGGGCAATCTTGTAGGTGATGGCACGCGTCTTGCCCGAACCCGCCCCGGCCAAAATCAGCATAGGGCCGTCAATCTTCTTGGCAGCCGCCGCCTGTTCCGGGTTCAGTTCACGATTCAAGACAACATCATCAACCACGTTAGCCATCAAAAAACTCCTTGCACAAATGTACAATATAAAAATTTTTTCAAAACAAATTGTATATGATAAAACGCAGGCCCATGAGGCCTGCGTTTTTTTCTTGCCTTGCGGCAAGTCTCACCCTACTTTCTTCAAAACTCAAAAAAGAGAGTGCTTCCGGTAGGTCCTACCCCGCGGTTCGATCCGGCATCCCTTCTCCAGAACCAGGACTTACTGGAAGCACACCCATAATATAACCCCAAAATAAAAGCCCGGACAAAAAAATCTGTCCGGCCCATAATCCACATTGGAATGTTCTTAGTTAGGCGGTAAGGGTTAGGTATTAGGGCTGCAGGGGACAAGATGTGTCGCGCGGGTTACAGGATGCACCAACCTCAACCTCACGGCCAAAGATGGCATTGCTGAAAAATGACAACTCACAACTCATCACTGACAACTGCCTTTGCCTGTTTCCACATCTGCTGCAGGCCTTCCAGGCCCACCTCGGGCATTTCCTTGCCCATCTCCTTGCACATGGCCTCTACCTTGCGGAAACGCTTCTCGAACTTGCTGTTTGCCCGCTGGAGCGCTATGGAGGCATTGAACCCGCAGTGGCGCGCCACGTTCACCAAGCTGAACATAATATCGCCGAATTCGTCTTCCAGGCGGTCGATATTTGCATTTTTTTCAGAAATTCCTTGCATTTCGGCGCGAAATTCTGTAAATTCTTCCTGGGCCTTTTCAAATACAGGTTCCCGGGCGTCCCAGTCGAACCCCGCCCTAGCGGCTCGACGGATGATGTCCTGGGCCCGGGCGAGCGGCGGCATGCTTTTGCTTACTTTGTCCATAACGGACCCGCCGGCTGTTTTCAGATTGTTCTTTTCGGAGGACTTGATTTTGTCCCACTGCCGCGAGACTCCGGCGGCGTTCTCCACATGGGCATCCCCGAACACGTGAGGGTGCCTGCGGACCATCTTTTCGCAGATTCCCTGCACCACGTCATCAACGGTAAAGTCACCGGACTCCTTCATGACCTGGGCGTGGAACACCACCTGCAAGAGCACGTCCCCAAGCTCTTCGCACATGTGGGAGGCGTCCCCTTCTTGGGCGGCATCGATAAACTCAAAACACTCTTCTACCAAGTAAGGGAGCAGGGAATGGGTGGTCTGTTCCTTGTCCCAGGGGCATCCGTTTGCAGAACGGAGGCGCTCCATAATCTTCACCAAGTCGTCAAAGGAATATTTCATACCATGAAAGATAGAAACACCACCGCCTGCATCACCGAACATTTTCCCCTTTTGCTGGATTCTTCCATTTACCGCCCGAACAGGCTGTTCATCAAGGGGAACATCCCCGAAGGAATCGGGGTGGCCATGGTGGGCACCCGCAGGCCCTCCAACAGCGGGCGGGAACTCTGCCGCCACCTGGTCAGGTCTCTCCAGGGGACCCGTGCCGTGGTGGTGTCGGGACTTGCCCAGGGCATAGACTTTTACTGTCATGAGGCGGCCCTAGATTTCGGGATTCCGACCATTGCAGTTCTTGCCCAGGGGCTGGGGGCCGCCATACAGGGGTCACGAAAATTCCTGGCCGACCGGATTCTGGAAGAAGGCGGGGCCCTGGTCAGCGAATACGAAGGAAACACCTCCAGCTTCAAGGGAAACTTTGTCGCCCGGAACAAGATTATCAGCGGGCTTTCCAAGTGCACCGTCATTGTCCAGAGCAAGGTCAAGGGCGGAGCTCTTCTGACCGGCGAATTCACCAAGAAAGAAGGCAAGGCGCTCTACGCCTGCCCCGGAGATTTTGACTGCGAGGTAGCCGGCGGCACCAACCAGCTGCTGGACCAAGGAGTTGCCTCCCCCGTTTTCATTCCCGAAAATCTGTACAAAGTAATAGGGCTCCCTCGCACCCAAGGGCCGCAGATTGCCGAACTCGAACGGTCGGGCTGCAGCCTAACCCAAGGCGCCAAGGAACTGTTCTTCAAGTTCAAGGGATTCCGAAAAACTTTTTCGGAGATTCAATCCGAGTTGACCCTAGCAACTCCCCAACTTTTAGCTATATTAACAGAACTGGAAATCGCAGGCCTTGCCGAGAGCAAGGACAATTTCCAGTTCTATTTCAACGGAGAGCCCTGATGCACAAAAAGAAATACATCGCCATCATTGCCGTGCTGTTTCTGCTCTCCATCGTCGTTGCCGAACTGGCCTTTGGCAAGAACAGTTTCCCCAGGCAGAACCAGGTCAAGCAAGAAATTGCCATGTACCAGGCCAAGGTGGATTCCCTCAACGCCCTCATCGAGCAGTACAAGAAAGAAATCGAACTGCTCGAAAACGACTCCCTCTACAAAGAAGGAGTCCTCCGCAGCCGCTACGGCATGAGCCGCAAGGGCGAAAAAGTCTTTCAGTTGGTGGAATAAAGGCTAGGCCATTTTACTTGCGTCGCTGGTAGAAACTTCTACCTTGCCCGCAAAGAAGCTGTAGGCCGCAGGCACAATAAAGAGGGTCATGAAGGTGGCAAAGGTAAGGCCGCCTGCGATAGCGATGCCCATAGCGATGCGGCTCGGGGTGCCGGTGAGTATCAGCGGCACCGCGCCCAATACGGTGGAAAGGCTCGTCATGAGGATTGGGCGGAAGCGGCGTTCCGCCGCTAGCCGAGCCGCCTCCAGCTTAGAACATCCCGTATTGGCCGCAATCTGGTTTGCAAATTCCACAATCAAGATACCGTTCTTGGTCACAAGGGCAATCAAAAGAATCAGGGCGATTTCGCTAAAGATGTTCAGGGTCTGCCCCGTAATGAACAGGCAGGCAAGTGCCCCCGCCAAGGCCAGCGGCACCGTAAAGAAAATCACGAAGGGTGCGCGGAAACTTTCGAACTGCCCCGCCAGCACCAGGAACACCAGCGCCAAAGCCAGCAAGAACACGATGTAAAGCCCGCTGGAACTTTCCTCGAATTCCTTGGAAGAGCCACTCAGGGCAGTACTCACGCTGGGGTATTCCTTAAGAACCTCTTTTGCAATCCGGCGCATTTCTTCGACGCCGTCGCCAATGGTCTTGCCGGGAACGAGGCCCGCCTGAATCGTGGCGGCGCTGAAACGGTTGTAACGCGGAAGCGACGGCGACGCCGACTGTTCGCTGTAGGTGACAAAATTCTCGACGCTGACCAGCTCGCCCTTGCCGTTCTTGACCGTCAGCAAGGAAAGCCTTTCGGGAGTGCTGCGGTACTGGTAGCCCACCGCCCCAATAATGTCGTACTGGCGTCCATCCTTATAGAATTCCCCATAAGACTGGTCACTGATGGCCAACTGCACCGCCTGGGCGATATCGTTGACGCTGACCCCTTCTTCGTTGGCCTTGTCCCGCAAAATCTCGATATGGAGTTCCGGCTTGGTAAAACGCAGGTTGGTGTTCACCACGCTGAATACGGGACTCCTGCACGCCGCCTCTTCGAACTTGGGCACCAGAGTACGCAGGACTTCGATATTTGGCGCCTGCAACACGAACTGCACCGGAAGCCCGCCGCGCTGGGTACTGATACTCTGAGGCTCAAACACCATCACCCGCAAATCCGGGTATTCACTGCCCAAAATCTGGATAGAACGGGCAATTTCGCTCTGGGGGCGACGGGACTTTTTGTCATTGTTCAAGAAGATGCGCATTCTGGAGTTACCCGCATTCCAAGCACCCGCCTGGATTTCGGTATATTCGTTGCTGTCCATCAGCGCAATCACCTCTTCGGCAAAGGCGTCGGCCATGCGCTTGGTACGGTCCAGGCTCACGCCCTCGGGCATGTTCATGTTCACCATGACCGCGTTGGAATCCTCTGTAGGAGCCATTTCACTACTCATGTTGGTGTAGCAGAAATAGGCCGCCACCAAAAGCCCAAGCACCACAGGGAACAGCAAAAATCGCAACTTTAAGAAAACACCCAGAAGTTTCGAGTAAATCCCGTTCAGCCCGTCAAAGAAGGGCTCCGTCACCCGGAAGAACCACCCCTGTTTTTGCTGCCGCAAGAACTTGGAGCAGAGCATGGGCGAAAGCGTCAGGGCACAGAAGGTAGAGAGGAACACCGTACCGATCATCACCGCCACGAACTCCCGGAACAGAAGCCCCGTGGTGCCGCCCAAAGCAAGCACCGGCACGAACACCGCCATGAGCACCACAGAAGTGGCGATTACCGCAAAGAAAATCTCGTTGGTACCTGCCACGGCCGCCTGCTTGGAATTCATGCCCTGCTCAATCTTGTGGTAGATGTTTTCCACAATCACTATAGCGTCGTCCACCACAAGGCCAATGGCAAGGACCATGGCAAGAAGGGTCAGCACGTTGATGGAAAATCCGCACAGATAAAGCACAAAGAAACTCCCCACCACGGAAACGGGAACCACCACCATGGGGATAAGAGTGGTGCGGGCTTCCCGCAAGAAGGCGAAGATAATGGCAATCACCAGCAAGAAGGCGATAAAGATGGTCTCCACTACTTCCTTGATGCTGGCGCGGATATTGATGGAAGTGTCCCGACCGTAAAGCACCTGCACGCCTTCGGGAATCTCCCTGCGGATATCCTCTACCCGCTTGTAGAATTCGTTGGCGATTTCTACATGGTTAGAACCTGGCTGCGCCATCAGGGCGAGGGTAATGGAATTCTTGCCGTTACGGCGGAATCCCGTGCGGGTATCCTTGGGTTCGTAATGGACATCCGCCACATCCGATATGCGGATTACGGTTCCGTCGGCGGCGGTCTTTATCGCAATGTTCTCAAAAGCCTTGGGGTCCAGGATTCGTCCAAGAGTGCGGATAGAAAGGGTGGTCTCGCTACCTTCGATAGTTCCCGAAGGCAATTCCAGGTTGCCCTTCTTGAGGGCCGCCGACATCTCCGCTCCGGAAACGCCCAGGGCCTGCAAGCGCACGGGATCGATCCACAGGCGCACCGTGGGCCGCTTTTCGCCCCATATAGCCACCTCCGAAACTCCGGAAATAGTCTGCAGGCGCTCCTTCACCTGGTTGTTCGCAATTTCCGAAACCTCCATGGGGTCCAGCTTGTCGCTCACCAAGCTCAGCATCAGAATCGGGTCGTTGTCGCTATCGGACTTGTAGACCGTCGGTTCGTCCACATCGTCGGGCAAGCGACGGCGCACGCGGCTCACGCGGTCGCGAACTTCGTTGGCGGCCGCCTCTAAGTCCATGCCGGTCTCGAACTCGATGTTGATGGAGGAAAAACCGTCGCGGCTGGTAGAGGTAAGGGCCTTGATGCCCGAGGCGCTGTTGATGGAGGCTTCCAGAATTTCGGTCACTTCGGCTTCTACCACGGCGGCGTTTGCGCCAGGGTAAGAGGTTCTCACCTGGATCAGCGGGTAATCAACGTTGGGGTATTCACGCACGCCCAAATTGGACGCGCCGAAAAAGCCCAACAGCAAAATCACCAGGGCAACAACGCTCATCAGTACAGGGCGGCGGACCGAGAGCTGGCTGATGCTCATCAATCCACCTCGTAATTCATGGCGCGTCTGATTTCCTTGATATTGACATCCACCCCTTCCCTGAGGCTGATAATCCCGGAAACAATTACCGTATCGCCCTTAGAAAGCCCCGACGTTATTTCTACAGAAAAGGGAGTACGAAGCCCTGTCTTCACATGCTTGATATGGGCCTTGCCATTCTGGACAACAAACACATAGGCACCTTCCCTGTCGAGAATCAACGCCTCGGCAGGAATGGTGGTGCTCTTGGTCTTGCCGGGCTTCATCTGGATGGTGGCGCTCACGTAGCCGCCCGCAATAAGCTTGCCGCTGGAATTATCGACAGAAACCACCACCTGCCGGGTACGGCTGCTTTCCGAAATGGTGGCATCCAGGGCAGAAACCTTCCCCTTCTTCTCTACATTCCGTTCCTGGTCCTTCAGGGTGACCCGGTCCCCCACCTTCACGCTAGAGGCATAACGCTGGGGCACGGCAAAGCGGGCCTTCAATTTTTTCACGTCGCTAAGTTCGGCAACGGGAGCGCCCGCGTTCAGCCACTGGCCTACCGAAACATCCACCAAGCCAAGCTTACCCGCAAAGGGGGCCCGAACCTCTGTCTTCTCAATTTGGGCTTTGATATACTCTACACTGGCTTCCGCCGACTGTAGGTTCGCCACAGCCGCTTCCAAATCTTCTTGAGTCGCACCTCCCTGCTGGTACAAAGTGCGGGTGCGCTGCTCCCGCTGGGCAGCAAGAGAATAGTTGGACTCCGCCTGCTTCAGCTGAGCCCTGAGTTCGGAATCGTCCAGCTTGGCAAGGAGAAGCCCCGCAGGCACGCTGGCACCGTCCTTGGCATGAAGTTCTACCAGGCGGCCAGAAACGGCAGCACTCAAGGAGACGCTGTTGTTCGCCTCCAGAGTAGCCATGGTCTGGAATTCCTGCTTCTGATTCGAGAACTCCGCGATGTAACCCTCTACGTTCAGGCTGCGACCGCCCTTCGCAGGCTTTCCGCCTGCTCCCTGAGGAGCGTCCTTGGCAGAACAGGCGACAAGCATCGCGACAGTCAAAAGTAGTAGGAACAGGTTTCTCATAAAAATTTTCAGGTTTTCAAAAATCACTTATTTAGATGATCATCAAATTCATATGGTTGCAAAAACATCTAATTCCGAGTTCTGTATTTCGAATTCTGAATTTCCTCAAAATTTCACGTTCACCAGAAGCCCGCCGCCATCTTCGCCAAACTCCGGCAAGAACTGCATCCGCTCTCCGAAGGACTTGGATGATGTCTTGCGGTAAATGCGCATGGCGTCTAGCATGGAGACCACACGGTTCAGTACCAGCGCCCCTACCGACACCTGAAAGACAATCCGGCTGATGCGGTAGTTCCGCAGGCGGTTCTTGTATTCGTCGATATGTTCCGAAGTCTCGGGATTGTCGCTACTCCCCCAGTCCCACTGGATGTCGTCAGAAAATTCCTCGTTTGTCGCTTTGCCGGCGCGAATCATGGACTGGTTGTAGTCCTCGTCGTTATCCGGAGATGAATTCTGACCAGCCACGCCGCTACGGCTACGGTAGTCCCCCACCGTATTCAAAAGCGAAACTTTCTTGCTGGAAGTGTTGAGCCCCGCGTGGCGCACCGCATAATCGTGGGCCGAAGAAATGTAACGCTCCCCTACGTAGTAAGACCCCACCGCCGCCATCCAGAGGGCAATGTCAGTCCACATGAAGGGGCGGACCATCTCGCGCTCGTCCAGGTAAAGTTCACCCATGCCGGGCAAAAGAGCAGAAGCTCCCAATGCCACGGCAAGGCTCTTCTCGCTGTTCTTGCTCACACTTTCGTCAACAGAAATCACCACCTGGGAAAAAGCACAGGCCGCACAAAACAGAATGGTGAGAAAGAGGCGCATTAGAATCCCCAGCTGGCCTGGACCCCAACATCAAGCCCATCGAAGAAGCTCATGTAACTTTCGAAATGGAGCCTGTCGTACCAGGAGACATCTTCGGAGTAAAGTTCCTTGTTGTGGGCGTTGGCCGCAAAGGCCGCATCCACGGCAGAGACCAGATGGTTCAGGATAATACCCCCGAAGAACCAAACCTGCAGGTCGGCATAGTCGTTGGCCTTGCTACGCATATCGCGATACTTGGACTGGTTCTTGGACTTGCCAAGAGGAACAATTTCATCAACAACGGCCTCTTCCAGAAGCAGGTTCTGACCTAGGGCTACGGAATCCACATCATCCCAACCAAGCACATAGGACCTTTCGCTCACCAATTGATAAACACTGGAGTTGTCGTAGAAGTTCTTCTGGCTTGCAATTTCTTGACCTAGAGATTGCGGATTCGTCACAGAAAAACGATCCGTATGGGCCTTGTCATTGGTAAAGAGCTTGCCCTTGGTGTAACAGCCCGAAGCGTTTGCGTCACCATAAATTGCCTTGCAGAAATCTTCCCGGCTGGTCATGTAGCGGGTCTCGAACCGAGATTCTTCCGTTTCATCTGAAAGCTGATTCAAGTAGATGTCGCGCATCTGGGATTCGTAGCGGCCAATGGAGAAATGATTTTTGGCAAATTTCTTGTACTTGTTCACCTGCTTGTCGTACTTGTAAACGGTAAAGTAATACCAGCCACCCCAGAGGGCTGCCTCAAGAGCGAGGTAGACCGCACCGCGGGCGTAGTTGAAGGTAGAGCCACCTACATAAAGCTGGCCCGAACCGGGAACCACCAACGACATGAACAGGGCCTTACGAGGACTCCGGTACTTGCCTTTCATTTCGTCAATACTGTGGACCTTCGAGACCTTCACCGGGCCAAGCAGGTCGCGACGGCTGATGCTGCTGGAAGACGGGACGACCGCAACCTCAATTGAGCTGGACGAAACTTGTGAACTGGAAGATGCCTCGGAACTTGAAGACTCGACCGAGCTGGAGGATATAGCCGAGCTAGACGACACCTCTGAACTAGAAGACAAGCTATCCTGGGGAACTTCGCTGGACGAGGACAGTTGCAGAGAATCCGCCACAACGCTGCTGGAAGACTGCTGAAGGGTATCTGCCACGGCGATACTCGAACTAGACTGTACAGAGCTAGACAACGCTTCGGAACTGGAGGATTCCTGAACAGCGACACTGGAGCTGGAAACGACACTACTAGAAGATACTGCTGCAGAACTAGACAAGACTTCCGAGCTTGAACTCTGGGCCGTCACCGCCGCCTCGCTGGACTGGGCGGCCTCTGTTTCCGCCTCGAATTCCGCAAACAGGTCGCGGGGCTGGGCAAACGCCGATACCGCCAAAAGACTCGCCACGCAGGCGATAAAAGAAAACTTGCGCATACGGAAATAAAATAGAAAATTAGGTAAAGCGAGTTACGCCCTGCGGGCTAGTTACTAGTTACTAACTACGCCCTACGGGATAGTTTACAGACAAAAAAACCGCCCCCGAAGGAGCGGCTTTTTAAGATTTCTAGCAGTCCGAGAGAATTAAGCCTTCTCAGCGACTACCCAAACCTTGACCTGAGCTTCAACATCGCTGAACACCTTGATAGCGACGGTGTAAACACCGAGCTGCTTGATGGGTTCGTCGAGCTGAACCTGGGCGCGGCTAATCTTGACGCCGGCCTTGGTGATAGCTTCGGCAATGTCGCCTGCAGTGACGGAACCGTAGAGGCGTTCGCCTTCCACAACCTTGCGTTCCAGGTTGACGGAAATCTGAGCGAGCTTGGCGGCAACGTCGCCGGCAGCAGCGAGTTCCTTCTGGAACTGGGCTTCGAGGGCGGCACGGTTGGTTTCAATCTGGAGCTTCGCTTCCTTGGTAGCACGCACGGCGAGCTTGCGAGGGAACAGGTAGTTACGGGCGTAACCGTCCTTAACCTTCACGACGTCGAGCATCTTGCCCAGGTGAGGAACATTGGCCTTAAGAATAATTTCCATAGTCTAGTTCCTCCTATTAGCGAACGCTGTCCGATACAAAGGGGAGAATCGCCATCTGACGAGCACGCTTGATAGCCTCGTTCAGCATGCGCTGGTACTTGGCAGAGGTGCCGGAGATGCGGCGAGGAATGATCTTGCCGCGTTCGGAGATGAAGCGGCGGAGAGTCTTCTCGTCCTTGTAGTCGATAAACTTGACATTGTTTTCCGTGAACCAGCAAGTCTTCTTGCGGCGGATACGGGGTGCCTGTTTCTTATCTTCAAAAGCCATTATTCAGCCTCCCCTTCTTCTGCGTCAACCGGAATGATTTCTTCGGTGGACTGAGCCATATCCTGGTTGTAAACGATTTCGCTCATGGGATAGTCCACGAGGGTCATCCAGCGGAGAGCGTTTTCGTTGAGCTTGAGAGCGGCTTCCATGTTTGCCACTACGGCGGCTTCGGCCTTGTAGTAGAAAATCACGTAGTAGCCGTGCTGGCGCTTCTTGATGGTATAGGCGAGCTTGCGCTTGCCCCAATCGTCGCGGCGGAGAATTTCGCCACCGCCGTTGGTGATCATGGAGGCGATGTTCTCGACTTCGGCATTGATAGCGTCGTCGGAGATCATGGCATCGATAATCACCATGGTTTCGTACTGTCTCATAATGAGTCCCTTTGGTCTTTCGCCCAGGTCCACCATTGGCCCTGGGAGGGTTCCGGCCTTAAAAACCGGTGGACCAAATATAGAAAAAAGGGGCCTTTTGTCAAACCCCGGGGCTAAATTCCCAGGGTAAACCCGAAAATCAGGGCCCTGTTCCAATCCGAGACCCCCCTGTGAAAATACCTCTGGAAGCCTCCTTCCACGGTAAACCACAGGGAATAGGTGTTCTTTTGGGCCCAATCCCAGACACTCCGCAAATTGAAGCCCAAACCGGGGGTCATGGTCAGGAGCTGGGAATTGTTAAAGTTATGCTCGTAATGGACGGCCCCGAAAACCCCAAGGTATTTGGGGAACGCATACCCCATGCCAAACTCCAGCCCCGCCGAAAAGCCGTCCAGGGAGAACATCTTTTCGCAGTTGGTCGCCTTTATCGCAGAATCCGCCACCGAGGCGATTTCATCATCGTCGATATCGTCAATGTCGTCCCCATCCTTGGAGCGGTTCTTCCACTGCTCCCGAAGCTCCGAAATGTCCGTAGTTTCTAGCCCCACCAGAGGAGAAAGGTACATGGAAAAGTTTGAAAAAGACAGGTGGAACTTGCCGGACAGGCGGTACCGCTGGTACAAGACCGAAGTCCTGGAGTCCATCTCACCGCCGAAAAACCGGACTTCCACCCCTCCCGAAAACCAAGGCGTATAGAAGTAGTCCGCCTGACCCTGCCAGATTCCAACACAGTCGCATTTCTCGCTGGCGTCAAACACGCCCATGCCGATACCCACCGTAAAGCCCTTGCCCGTGTAGGCAGACTGTTTCGGGAGTGGTATGTCGGAAACGCTGTCCGCAGATTCGGCGGCAAACGCAAAGGAAACCCCTGCCAAAAGCAGGATTATGGCATAACGCGCAAACACAGGTAAAATGTACAAAAATTGCACAAAAATCGTCTCTTTTTCATTTTGCCGTGCTTTTCCAATGGAAATTTCGTATTTTAGGGTTTATACTAGGAGTTTTATCGCCAATGCTCAAACGCTTTTTCGCTCTCGTGACCCTGACTGCCGGACTTTGTTTTGCACAACTCGCCGCCGAACCCAAGGTGGCAGACGTCCAGCTCATGCAAGATTCTACAACCCATGCCCCCATGAAGATGGACTTTTCCAAGCCCCTGGTGGGTATCAACGATCCTGGCATCCTGTTCAGCCATTTCAGCAACCGTCCGCTGCTCATCTACTACTTCAGCCCCAAATGCCCCCACTGCCAGCGGCATTTTCCCGAAATCCAGGACCTGATGAAGGAGTATGAATCCGCAGGCCTTACGGGTATTGCCATCGGCCTTGGCGGCGGCATCAAGAAAAACGACATCCGCATGTTCATTGACCAGTTCCACGCCGTGATTCCCGTGTTCCAGGACGCAAACAGCAAGTTCGGTCCGGCTTACGGCACGGGCTACATCCCGGTGCTCTACTTTGTCCAGAGTGACGGCACCTTCTACCGCTATGAGACTTTGGACGAAGCCAACATGAACCACCTGAAGGCTACGCTGAACAAGGTGTTGAAGAAGTAATTCGGATTTTTGAATTCGGAGTTCGGAGTTTATAGCTTAAGATAATCAAGCTCTCTTCCTCCAGGGGTTACAGAACTTCGCTCGCAAAAAAGATTTAAGCAGCAGAAAACCCGGGCCTTTCGGTCCGGGTTTCTGTTTTAAGGAGAAAATGATTGTTCTCTTGACCGGCGACGATTACATCATGCCGCCCATGCCACCCATGGAGGGATCCATAGCAGGCGCTGCCGGCTTGGGTTCCTTCTTCTCGGTGATCACGCAGTCTGTGGTGAGAATCATCGAAGCGATGGAGGAGGCGTTCTTGAGGGCCGTGCGGGTCACCTTAGCCGGGTCGATGACGCCAGCCTTGATGAGGTCTTCGTAGGTGTCGGTCTTCGCGTTGTAACCGAAGGCGTCCTTGCCTTCCTTGACCTTGTTCACCACAACAGAACCTTCGAGGCCAGCGTTCTGCACAATCTGGCGGAGCGGTTCTTCGATGGCGCGGCGAATGATGGCGGCACCGGTCTTCTGGTCGTCGTTATCGAACTTGAGGGAATCGATGGCCTTCTCGGCACGGATGAGGGCAACGCCACCACCCGGAACGATACCTTCTTCGACGGCAGCGCGGGTTGCGTGCATGGCGTCGTCCACGCGGTCCTTCTTTTCCTTCATTTCGACTTCGGTAGCGGCACCGACCTTGATCACGGCAACGCCGCCGGCAAGCTTGGCCAGGCGTTCCTGGAGCTTTTCGCGGTCGTAGTCGCTGGTGGTGGTTTCGATCTGCTTCTTGATCTGACCGATACGGCCCTTGATGGAGGCTGCATCACCGGCACCTTCCACAATCGTGGTGTTGTCCTTCGTGATGGTGATGGACTTGGCCTGGCCAAGAACGGTGACCGGAGCATCTTCGAGCTTCGCGCCCGTGTCTTCGGAAACCAGCATACCGCCAGTGAGGATAGCGATGTCTTCGAGCATGGCCTTGCGACGGTCACCGAAGCCCGGGGCCTTGACGGCGGCGACCTTCAGGGTACCACGCATCTTGTTCACGACGAGCGTTGCGAGAGCTTCGCCATCCACGTCTTCGGCGATGATGAGGAGAGACTTGCCCTGCTTTGCCACGTGTTCGAGCATCGGGAGCAAATCCTTCATGGTAGAAATCTTCTTGTCGTACAACAGGATGTACGGATTCTCGAGGCTGACTTCCATGCTGTCGGTGTTGGTGACAAAGTAAGGAGAGAGGTAGCCGCGGTCGAACTGCATACCTTCCACGACGTCGAGCACTGTGTCAGCGGTCTTGGATTCTTCGATGGTGATGACACCGTCGTTGCCGACCTTTTCCATGGCGTTGGCGAGCAAGTCACCGATTTCGGGGTCGTTGTTCGCAGAGATGGTAGCGACCTGGGCAATGTGTTCCTTGCCGTTGATCTTCACGGCCATCTTGCCGATTTCCTTGATGACGGCGTCAACCGCAGCGTCCATGCCGCGCTTGATGTCCATCGGATTTGCACCGGCGGCCACGTTCTTGAGGCCTTCGCGGGTGATGGCCTGGGCCAAAACCGTAGCGGTGGTGGTACCGTCACCGGCAGCGTCAGAAGTCTTGTTCGCGACTTCCTTGGCCATCTGGGCGCCGAGATTTTCGTAGGCGTCTTCCAGTTCCACTTCTTTAGCGACAGTCACGCCGTCCTTCGTCACGTTCGGGGCACCGAAGGAGCGGGTGATCATCACGTTGCGGCCCTTGGGGCCGAGAGTTACCTTGACTGCGTTGGCGAGCTTGTCCACGCCCTTCATGAGGGATTCGCGAGCCGCCACATCAAACTTGAGTTGCTTTGCCATTTTGTTTTTCCTTTTTTATAAACTTTTTTTGATTAGAGCGTCGCGATGACGTCCGGTTCCTTCACGATGAGGTAGTTTTCGCCGTCGACGGTGACTTCGGTGCCGCTGTACTTGCCGTAGAGCACCACGTCGCCCACCTTGACTTCCATGGGGACGATTTCGCCCTTGTCGTTCTTGCGGCCTGGGCCCACGGCCACGACCTTGCCCTGCATGGGCTTTTCCTTGGCGTTATCCGGAATAAAGAGACCCGAGGAGGTCTTCTGTTCGGCTTCTGCCGGCTTGACAACAATTCGATCTGCTAAAGGCTTGATCATTTTTCTTTTCCTTTTTTGCGGACGGCCGCTTTCGCGGGGCCCTTTGTTTAAACACTGCCCAGAAGGGCGTTTTTGTTTTCGCCATCAAATCAGCAATTTCCGTGCCAAAACTTGCAAGTTCCATATCAAGGGGCGAAAACCGCGTTATGCTCCCCGATAACGACAAACGAGCTTCCGATTTATGGTGTTTTCTGGCCAAATTCCCGATTTTTGGCAAAAAAATTGCTACTTAGGAAACAAGCCCACCTAAAATCCCATTTCACCTAGATTTTTAACGTTTAATTTTGAAACATGTCTTCATGGCGTTTCAAATTTAACCACTTTGGGCCCTAGCCCCGAAGTTGTTTTATGTATTCCGCACTGCGGACCTTGTCGGCCGCCAGCAGGACCTCCTTCCTGGAAAGCCTCCTCAGCTTTTCTTCCATGCTACGATACTCCCTTTCGTAGATGGAACGAAATTTCTCCGTCATTTCTACCGGAGAAATACCCAAACCCCGAGCCAGAAGGCAAAAACTTTCGAATGAGGGAATGCGCTTGCCGCTTTCCATCATGGAAATGAATTGCCTCGTCAAACCTGATTCCATGGACAGCTGTTTCTGAGATATAAATGACTCCTTTCTCGTCCGCAGCACCAGTTTTTGGAATGCTATGCAAAAGATATCGTGATTGTGAGTCATGGCGCCAATTTTATCAAATCATGACGGGGAATCGTGCAAACAATTGTTACCAAATTACTACGATTTTGATAAAATCTTATTTACATTAAGCAAATAGGGCGGGCTCCGCCCTCCCTAAAACCCTCCCGGCGCTCAATAACCCACCACCTTCTAAACAAGGACCTCGGGTCGGCGGGTTATTTTCGCGGCCACCTTCGGTGGCTATGCGATAAGGGAGATGGCTCCAGGTTCTCATCCCTACTCAGAATAAAAAAGACCCCTCTCTTGCCGAGAGGGGCCTTTTTATGCGGGTGCCAGGACTCGAACCTGGAGCAGGGTAACGACCGGACTAGCCTAGATTCTCGTATAAAAAAACGGGCGGGCTAGTCCTCTCGCAACCGCCCCAGTTCAATAACTGGGGCTTTGTTGCTCACAAAGGACCCAGGTTCTCGCCCTATCGTCGGTATAAAAGAAGAATCCCCCTCTTTACGAGGGGGACTCTTCTTTATGCGGGTGCCAGGACTCGAACCTGGAGCCTTTTGGTTCGTAGCCAAACGCTCTATCCAGTTGGGCTACATCCGCATCGGTGCCCCAAATATAGCATTATCGGCCTACATGTCAAGGGATTTTCTTTAAATTTCTTGAAAGAATTACTAAATTTGGGCAAAAGAATCAAGTTCCGCGCAGAAACATAAAATGGTCAAGAACATTATTTTCAAGATACTGAACGCTCTCAAGTCCGCCTTCCTGAAAAAGAAAGTCATCCTGTGGCTGCTCATTTTGTTTCTGCCGGTCCTGCTTGTGGCGGCTACCGTCGTGGTCACCTACAACCACTTCTTGCCGGAACTACCTTCCCGCTCCCAGCTGGAACAGATCAACCCCAAACTGGTCACCAATATCTACGACATGAACGGGAAAATCGCCCACGAATACTACGTGGAGCGTCGAGAATGGGTCAGCTTCGACTCCATCCCCGAAAACGCCATCCGTGCGGTGATGGCCACCGAAGACCGTGAATTCTACAACCACTGGGGCATGAACGTTTGGGCCATTCCCTCGGCCATCATGGAAAGCGTCTCCAGCGGCAAGAAACTCCGCGGAGCCTCCACCCTCACTCAGCAGCTCACCAAGCTATTGTTCCTTACTCCGGAGCGTTCCATTTCCCGTAAGATCAAGGAGGCCATGACGGCCATCCGTATCGAGCAGACCTACACCAAACAAGAGATTCTCGAATTCTACATGAACGAGGTTTACCTGTCCGCCGGTAACTACGGTTTCCAGGCCGCAGGCAAGTACTATTTCGGACGCCCGCTGGATAGCCTTACCATTCCGGAGTTGGCCGTGCTGGCAGGCATGCTCCAGCGCCCCGAGGCCTACCGCCCCGACAGGCACCCCAAAGCATCTCTGGAACGCCGCAATACCGTGCTGTTTGCCATGATGGATGCGGGCTACATCAGCAAGGAAGATTACCGCAAGTATGTGGACACCCCCATCACCTTGGCCGAAAAAGAAGAAGAGAAAGGTGCGGGCCTCTACTTCTACGAAGAAATCCGCAAGTACATGGAAAAGAAGTACGGCGAAAATTCCCTCTATGCCGACGGTGTTTCCATCTATAGCACCATCGACCCCGATATCCAGGCCTACGCCGACAGCGTGGCACAGGTCCAGGTAGAAAAAGTCCGCCGACGCATCAAGTACCGCGCCACACGCCGCCTGTTCCTCGCAAACAAGTACGACATGCCCGAAGACAGCGTTGTCGCCCATTTCGACAGCATCTATACCCTGTTCAAAAAGGACTATCTGGCCAACGACACCAACCCGGATCCCAAGAAAAGACGTTTCCCCGACAGTATCCAGTATCACCACGCCGAAGTGGCCGCCATCTTGATCGAAAACGAGACCGGAGCCATCCGCGCCATGGTGGGCGGAAGCGACTGGAACAGCTCCCGCTGGAATCGCGCGGTGCAGTCCCTGCGCCAGCCGGGCTCCAGCTTCAAGCCTATCGTCTATGCTACCGCCATGGACAACGGGGCTTCCCCCTGCGACTCCGTGAACGACCAGCCCGTCACCATCCCCGACCCCGACGACAAGGACAAGAACAAGGTCTGGCGTCCGGCAAACTTCGGTCACGACTTTGAAGGAATGATGACGCTCCGCAAGGCCCTCTACAAGTCCAAGAACCTGCCCGCTATTCTTACCGGCATGAAATACGGGCTCAGCAACGTGGTGAATTACGCCCGCAAGTTCGGCATCGTAAGGGCTCCGCTCCTTGCAGTCCCGAGCCTTGCCCTGGGTTCCGTGGGCGCCACCCTGATGG
>JAFVTX010000061.1 GCA_017503015.1 Fibrobacter sp.
ACTCACCGTCATGTCGATAAAGGCCAGGCCGCCTGCGGCGGCATCTTTCTGAACTTCGGACTTCGCACGCTCCAGTTCGGCAAAGAAGGGCGTGGGGGTCAGGTCCTTCTGTTTCATTTTTGACGGCTCTTGATAAGGCCCGCCACAAAGACGGCGATGATGATACCTGCAGGCAGGCACACGGCGATGGTCAAGAGCATCAGCTTCTGGAAAGGCGACAGGCCCTTGATCTTTTCGCGGAAGCCGTTCAACTTGGCACGAATCCCTTCGCTGCGGACACCCTTTTCGGAGAGCTTTTTCATGCCCTCGTCCTTGAGCTTTTCGGTGGAACGGACCACGGACTGGACCCGCTCCGATTTCCAGAGCTTGTTCACCGATTCCTTGGAATCGTCCACGAACTTTTCAAGGCGTTCCCGCTTGATCTTGAAGGGTCGAGCCACGTCGGACAAAGCTTTCCACATAACAGCCTACTTGTACAAAAGGTTCACTCCGCTGAACAGGGCCCGCATGTTGGCCTTCAGGGTATCGCTGGAGACACCACGGCCCTCTTCTTCCTTGCCGTTAGCGCGCAAGAGAATCCGGCTCAAGCCGCGACCGGCCCACAGTTTGTCCTTTTCGGGAACCACCACCTGGCGGTACTTCACCAGTTCCACCGGCATGTTGATTTCACGCATCAAGATAAGCCCGGCCTCGATGGGGCCTTCGGCGGTCACGGACCGGCGAATGGCCTCGCCGTCCTTCTTGAAATGGAATATAAAGCGGTTCTCGTCGGGAATCACTTCCACGTTGTTGAACACCAGGCGGGCGTTCACGTTCACACGCTCTTCGCGGAACACGTCCAACACCCGCTCGGCGCTGAGTTCCCCTTCCTTTTCGCTCAGTTCCTTGAGCACGGGCTGCAGTTCTGCCGCCTCGGCCAAAGAAAGCCTGTAGCCAAACTTGGTGATAATCTCGTAAACCGCGGTGCGGCCACTCTGGCTGGTGAAGGAAATGGAATCGTTCTGGTGGCGACCGATGATGGAGTAGTCGATGGGGCGGTAGGCGCCCTTCTTCATGTCCTTGGTCTTGGAGGCACCATCCTGGTGGATACCGCTACGGTGCACAATGGCTTCGGCACCGATCAGCGGGGCACGGCTGTAAATGCTCACGCCGGACCACTGGGAAATCAGGATAGCCGTCTCGTAGATGCGTTCCAGGTGCAGGCCGGTATTCACGCCGGAGTTGTGGAGCGCCACGGCCACCTCGTAAAAATTGGTGTTGCCGCAGCGTTCGCCCAGGCCGTTCAGGGCCACTTCCAGCTGGGTGGCGCCCACAAAGAAGCTCTCCACCGTAGCGGCCGTAGCCATGCCCAAGTCGTTGTGGCAATGGACCGAGATGGCAATGTCCTTGGGCAAGGCTTCATAAACCTGCTTAATCTGGTTCACGTACAAGAAGGGCCTATACCGCTCCACCGTATTGGGCAGGTTTATGGTGGTGGCTCCCGCCTCCACCACGGACTTCAGTACGTCAATCACAAAATCCATGTTGTCCAGGCAGTCCCCGAAGTGTTCGGCGCTGAACTCCACGTCGCCCTTGTCCCCTACCAGGGACTTGGCCAGCTTCACGCACTTGACGGCCTTTTCCTTCACCTGTTCCGGAGTCAGGTGCAGCACATGCTCCATGGAGAGCTTGCTGGTGGCGAGGAAGGTGTGGATACGGGGGTGGGGGGCGTACTGCACCGCCTCCCAGCAACGCTGGATATCGCTTTCCACGCAGCGGGCAAGACCAGAGACCACCACCTTCTGGGCAATCTCGTCCCCTTCTTCCGCCATCTTGGCGGTGAGCTGGGCAAGTTCCTTACAAGACTCAAAATCCATCTCGCTAGAGGCGGGGAACCCCACCTCGGCGCCGTGCACGCCCAGTTTCAAAAGTTGCAGGTACACGTCCTTTTTCTGGGCGTTGTTCCAGGGCTTGGGCAGCGCCTGGTTTCCGTCACGCAGCGTGACATCATAAAAGAACGGTTGTCTTTTCGCCATTTCGGCAGCATTCATTTCACTCATCTTATCTCCTCGCCCACGCAACATGGCCGCAAGATTCATTTTTCGGTTTCAAAGATAGAAATTGACCCAAAAAAGGAAAACCCGCTGCCATATTGGAGCGGGCTCATTTAGGTTAATTCTGTTCAAAATCCTTGAAAACGGCCTAAAACCTCGCTCCACAAGCAAGTCGCAATAGAAGTAGCAGGTTCAAGGTCTTTTCCATACCAATGAATATACAAAGTTTTCAAAAAGATGGCAAGGGCTAGTTCGCGTTCTTGACACAACGGACACTATATCCCAGTCCCTTATCCTTATACCAAACTTCAGCGTCGTTAGATTCATAACTAAACAACACCCTATAACCATCATTTACTCCATCAGCCGTAGATGTCCAGAACGAGGCATTTTCCATTTCACCCGTGTAATACCATCCAGACATATATCCCGCAGGCTTCACAGCAAAACCATAATCATCCGTACCGTTTCCATCATTTGACCACCCAGTATTCGCCTTTAGTTTCGCTGCACTATTCACAGCTGTAAGCAACGTTTGCCATTCATTATCACTAGGGAGGTGCCATCCTTCAGGGCA
>JAFVTX010000062.1 GCA_017503015.1 Fibrobacter sp.
TGATTGTCAGAGAACAAGTTAAGTGCATCCATTTCCTCTAACATCAAACTTCTAACACCAATAACAAAAAACTTACCTCAAACGGATCCTCGCCTTGGTTCGACTTCGCTCACCACAGGGCGCGAGGATGACACCATTTGTCCCCATCACACCCCATACCTCAAAGGGCCGCAGGCCCGACCTCACACCTCATACCCCTAGCCCCTTTTTACTACATTATGGCCACTATGCAGATTACAAAAGCTTCTCAACTTACTGGTGTTTTCCCCGCGTTGTTCACCCCGCTGATGGACGACGATCCCAAGTGTCTCCGCAACTCCGTCGACTACAAGAAGATGGAAAAGATGATTGACGACCTTATCGCTTCTGGCGTTTCCGGCATTCTCCCTGTGGGTACCACGGGTCAGAGTGCTACAGTCACCCACAGGCAGCACCTCGACATCATCAAGTTCACGCTGGACTACGTGGATGGCCGCGTGCCGGTGATTGCAGGTGCCGGCAGCAACTGCACCCGCGAATCCGTCGAGATGATCGAAGAAGTCCTGAAGATTGCGGAAGTCCCGGTCCTCTGCGTCACGGGTTACTACAACAACCCCTCGCAGGAAGGCATCGAGAAGCACTTCAAGACGCTCAGCTCCGAAACGGGCGCAAAGATTATCATTTACAACGTGCCGGGCCGCACCGCCAGCTACGTCCACCCCGACACCCTCATCGCCCTTTCCGAAGACAAGAACATCATCGGACTCAAGCAGGCGGTCGATTTCCGCATTGGCGAAAAGTTCCACGAAGACACGAAGCGCGTGATCAACGAGACGAAGAACAACGACTTTGCTGTTCTGAGCGGCGAAGACGGATTCTTCATCGACATGCTGGAGATGGGCGGCACGGGCCTCGTGAGCGCAACGGCGAACATCCCCGAAGCGGCAAAGATTTTCGTAGACCTGTACAAGGCCTTCCAGAAGGGCGAGTTCCAGAAGTGCGACGACCTGCAGGACGCCGCCCGCGACTACGTGGAAGCGACCTTCTGCCGCAAGAACCCGATTCCTCTGGGAACGATGTTCAACAGCCCGCTCTTCCAGCCGATGACGAGCGTGAAGGATACCGCCCGCGGTGACGAAGCCGTGGCCCGCATCATGAAGCTCATCAACGAAAAGGCCGAAAGCCTGAAGAAGTACCATATCTAGACGAAAGACGAGAGATTGCCAAATAAATCTTTTCAAAAAATCTCTCGTCTGTAGCGAAGCAACACAATTGCGAAGCGTTCTCTCGTCTCTCGTCTATTTTTAACTAGGAGAATCCCATGGCAAAGAATAAATCCATTAGCGAAATCATCTGCGACTACATCAAGAAGCAGAAACTCTCCCCCATTCCCGTCCAGACCCTGAACGAGGAGGCCGCCTCCACACGCTACTTCGGTGGCGACCTCAAGGAATTCATCGCCGCGGCCAAGACGCTTGGCGCCAAGGGAATCTTCGTGGAAGAACTCTACCTCGAAGATGACGAGTTCTACTACGACAGCGGCATGGACGACGAAGAATACATGGCGCTCTACGGCAACGACGACTGCTGCAGCGACGGTCAGTGCAAGTGCGGCAAGTGCGAAGGCAAGAAAGGCAAGAAGGCAAAGGACGACGACGATTCCGATGTGGACGGCGTCTGGTTCGAGCCCGAAGACCTGGACGGTCTGGACCTGACCCTCCTGAAGCCCCAGATGGCCAAGTATATCGACCGTATCGGCGAATGCTGTGGCGCCCGCCTCACGGTTCCCGGCGTAGACCGCCTGGAAGTGGAAATCTTTGCCGACTGGTACGACAAGTTTGCCGAGCTGGTGGACGAAGCCTCCGAAATCATCGAGGAAGACCCCAACGGCGCTCTGGAAGCCATCGAAGCCATGTTCAAGGCCGAAGAAGAGGCTGACAAGAGCGTGAAGAAGATTGCGGCTCACCCCCCGAAAGGTGGAAAAAAGACAGCAAAGTCTAAAAGCAAGAAAAAGTAATCTGGCCTGACTTTGCTCCCACCTAAAGGTGGCCATGTCCACATAAGCGCTAAAGCGCTAAGTGGCCAAAGGTCGCAACCACGCCTGGTTAAGACCAGGCGTTTATTGCTCACGGAAAACCGCAAAAGTCTAAAAGCAAGAAGAAATAATTGCACCTGTCATGCCCGCGAAGGCGGGCATCTCCAATTCACAAATAAAAAAGCCACGATTTCTCCGTGACTTTTTTTGTATGATAAAAGAGATGCCGCATCAAGTGCGGCATGACAATTAGCGAGTAACGCGGACCCTCATCATCTGGCTACCCTGCTTGACCAGGTAGATGCCAGACTTGTGGAACCTTGCGAATAGTGCATCCTGGAGAGAAACGCCAGCAGCGACACTCAAGCGGCCCAAATTACGGCCCTGCATGTCGAACACCTGCAGTTCCTTGTCGCTATTCAAGGAGAAATGGACATTGCGGATGGATGCAGGCGGTTCGTACTTGGAGCCCTTGTCCACATCCTTTTCGGTAAAGGTGATGTTGTCCACATTCACGTAGCCACCGGTAAATTCTACGCGGAGGGTGTGGGTCCCTGCAGAAAGGGACGTGGTCACCCCGGTGAAGGACTTGTAGTCATCCCAACCGTCTGTCAGGATATCCGAAACCGTGCCCACATTTGTCCCATCTACGACGAGGTCGATAGAAGTTGTGCGGTTCTGGTCATCGCCCCTGGCGGCGGAGAGTTCAAAGGTATAGGTTCCGGTATAGGTAACGTTCACCGTATATTCGGCCCAGTTACCGGGTTCAATGTCTCCCAGGTAAGTTCCGCCATTGGTGAAGCCGCCGTCCTTGTTCTGGTAGTCTTCGAATTCAATCTTTCCGGGCAAAGTTCCTACAGCGGTCTGTGCAGCAGCGCTAGAAGTGGGGGTAGAAGCGGAGCTTGTGGGATTCGTGGAGGCGCTAGAAGAAGGCGTAGGGGCAGTTCCTATATACACTCGCGACACGGGGAAGTCAAAGTTGCAAGAGGCAGTTCCGCTACCATTACCAACTTCACCAAGAACTTTGGCTTCATACATCTTGCCGAGGTTCATACCGAGTTTCGCCCACTCTTCAAAGTGCTTTGTAATGTCAATGGTTCCGCAAGCACGAGCGGATTCACGAACACCATAGAACTGCTCAAAAGTGGCCTTTCCGTGAAGAGCCCACTGATCAACCTGAGTATGAGTCCACGCTTCATACTTTGCGCCATCGACAGTGTATTCGCCCTTTTTGGTCCAACCCCAACCCGTTCCACCTGGTTTATACTGACTGGCCCAGTTGTCCACGATGTAGTACTCAATCATGGGGTTTTCTGACCAACCATAAATACCGATGAAGGAGTATCCGATATTCTGTTGGCCACTCATGGACACTTTGAAATCGGCATACATGTGTCCAAGTTCCGTGTAAGACTTGTCCGAGTTAAAGGACAATCCCGAACGGCACAAATAATCATCGCTATTCTTAGCGATACACTCCATGGAACCGTCAGAATAGAAAGTGGCAGAACTAGCACCATTGCCGCCACGATACCACAACTCGTAATTATAGTCGCCAATCTTGCTGATGGTCTGGTACTCTTCGCCGTTTCGGGTTCCGCTTGTCCTTGCGGATTGTCCAGAATGAGTAGTCGTACTACAGAAATCCTGGGCCAGCGTTTGTGAGGTGAAAAGACCAAGGGATAGCAGAGCAGCTGTCCCGACCGAAAAATATCCCTTTTTCATA
This sequence comes from Fibrobacter sp., assembly GCA_017503015.1. Classification (NCBI taxonomy): domain Bacteria; kingdom Pseudomonadati; phylum Fibrobacterota; class Fibrobacteria; order Fibrobacterales; family Fibrobacteraceae; genus Fibrobacter; species Fibrobacter sp. The sequence continues at coordinate 3,741 of JAFVTX010000062.1, forward strand.
TTGAACTCCTCTTCAGAATCCAATCCCAATGTAAACATATACAAAAAATCCCCAGATGTCACCGGGGATGTGTGTAAATTTATGTAAAGATGGCGATTTTCGCTTTTTTTTCAAGGAGATGCCCGCCTGCGCGGGCATGACAACATCAGGGCGTTTTTCGCGTTCTTTCCAAGGGGATGCCCGCCTGCGCGGGCATGACAAAATGTGGTTTTTGACGTTTTTGGGGTTATCGAGTCACTCGAACCTGCATAAAGCGGCCACCCTGCTTGACCAGGTAGATGCCCGGCTTCTGGAACATGGCAAGGAGAACCTGTTCCAGGGAGGTTCCCTGCGCCACGGTAACGCGACCCAAGAAGCGTCCCTGCATGTCAAACACCTGCAAATTCCTGTCGCCACCTACCGAGAACCGCGTTTTTGCCATGGCCATGGTGGCAGAGGAATACCACTGCCCGACAGACGACGAGGATTCTCCGATGGCAGACGAGAATATTTCCATAGCGGCGGAGGACACTTCCGAGGAGGAGGAACTTTCCGCAGTAGCGGAAGAAATTTCCAGGGCAGATGAAGAAGATTCTACCGATGCGGAGGATTCCGCCTGTGCAGACGAAGACGACTGCACCACAGCAGACGACGAAGACAACTTTGCAGAAGACGAAGACTGCTTCACGGAAGACGAGGACTGATTTGCAGAAGAAGAAGATGCCGTGGTTTTCTTGGTGAACTTGAGATTGTCCACATTCACGTAGCCCCCGGTAAAGGTCACGTGGAGGGTATGGGAACCGGCAGTAAGGTTTGTCGTTTCAGCCGTAAAACTGTCGTAATCGTTCCAACCGGTGGTCAATATGCCCGTAATGGAGGCCACCGCTTTTCCATCCACGGAAATGTCTACGGTTGTCGTACGATTCTGGTCGTCTTGTCGAGCGGCAAGGAGATCAACCGTGTAAACCCCTGCGGAAGTGACCGATATGGGGTATTCCAACCAGGCGTCCGGCTTGATTTCACCCACGATGTTTCCATAGACAGTCACTTCGTCACCACCACTGGTGGCAAAGTTTTCAAGTTCGATTATTCCAGGGATGTTGGTAACGGCAACAGGATTAACCGCAGAAGAACTACTGGCAGGATTGTTTACGCTGGAACTGGATGTGGGTGTGGAACCATTGCCAATATACACCCTGGCAACAGGGAAATCAGCAGTCCCGGAAACACCACAACCATTTCCCGTACAACCGGCCTCACCAAGAACCTTGGCCTCATAGAGTTTACCGTCGGCCATTCCAAGTTCTTTCCATTTTTTTATGTGAGCAGAAACATTGATAGTACCGCAATCGCGAGCCGATTTACGAACGCTAAAATACTGATGGAATTCTCGATCATTATTGCCTCCAATCGCAGGTCCAAAACGAGTATTGCGGTAAACGGTATACACGGCGCCATCAATTGTGTAGTCTCCCTTCTTGGTATCACCGACCCAGTCGCCCGGCATATACTGGGCCAGCGTATTGTCCACCACATAATATTCTACAAGACCATTGGGGGCACCGCTAACACCTTCCATCCAGCCGTAGACCCCAACGTATGAATAGCCTACGCCCGAAATATTTTGCTTAACCAACTTGAATTCCGCCATGATGTCGCCGCCAAGCTGGTCATAGGTCTTGTCGCTATTGAACTGCAAGCCCATGCGGCAAAGGTAATCGCCAGCCCCCTGGAAAGAGCAGCTCATGGAACCTTCGTTGTAAAAAGTGGCACTTCCCGACTGTGCATGGTCATACCATAACTGAAAGTCATAGTTGCCAACAGATCCCGTGACGTAGGAACCCGATACCGTCCTGCCTGTTCCGTTATGGCCTGTCGTACTGCAGAAATTCTGGGCCAGAACTTGTGTGGAAAGGAAACCAAGGGACAAGATCGTCAAAAGCTTGGCGGACTTTGGTAAAACACGCATATTGAACTCCTCTTCAGAATCCAATCCCAATGTAAACATATACAAAAAATCCCCGGATGTCACCGGGGATGTGTGTAAATTTATATAAAGATGGCGATTTTCGCGTTTTTTCAAGGAGATGCCCGCCTGCGCGGGCATGACAACTTGATCAAGCTCTATCGGAGCAACAATCCGGACTATTCCTCCGAAGAGTCGTCCTCCACCTGAACGCCTTCCACGTGGTCGAAGGTCTCCTTGGCCTCGGCGCTGTCCTGCTCGATGTCTTCCACGCTGGGGAGCGCAGTAGCGTCTTGCACCACATCGCCTTCGCGGAGGCTAATGGCCTTCACGCCCTGGGCATTACGGCCCGTGAGGCGGATGTCGGCGGCCTTGATGCGGATCACCTGGCCTTCGCGGCTGGTAATGATCAAGTCGTAGTCGTCGGCGACGCTTTCCACGAACACGGCAGGACCGATCTTGTCGGTGACCTTCAGGTTGATAACGCCCTTGCCGCCACGACGGGTAATGCGGTAGGTACCGGGTTCGCTCCGCTTGCCGAAACCGTTTTCGGTAATGGTCAGCACCTTGTTACCCGCCTTGAGCCACAGGAGCGAAATCACCTCGTCGCCTTCGGCAAGCTTGATACCGCGCACGCCGTGGGTTCCACGGCCCATGGGGCGGAAGCAGGTAATGGGGAACGTCAGTGCCTGGCCGTTTCGGGTGGCAAGCATCAGCAGGTCCTTCGGGATCGGGCGGCCTTCAACATCTTCGGAACCGTCCTCCCCTTCGGCCACTTCAGCTTCGGCAGTCTCGGCGGCCTGCTCCACGGCATCGTCAGCTTCGCTGGCATTCAGCGAAGCCTTGTATTCCTCTTCGGTCATGCCCACCAGCTGCACCTTCACCAGTTCGTCGTCTTCGTCCAGGCGAATAGCGTTCACGCCGGCCTTGCGGGGGCGGCTGAACAGGGTCAGGTCCATCTTGTTGATGATACCCTTCTTGGTGGCAAACACCAGGCAGAAGAACCCGCCGAACTTGCGCACCGGCACAATGGCCTGTACCTTTTCGCCTTCGGTAAGTCCCACGAAGTTGATGATGGGGCGGCCCTTGCCGTTGCGGGTGCCTTCGGGCAGGCGGTAAACCTTGGTCCAGTAGGCACGGCCCTTGTTGGTGAACACCAGCAGGTAGCTGTGGGTGCTGGCCGTGAAAATCTGGTCCACGTTGTCCTCGTCCTTGAGGGTTGCACCGATAATTCCCTTGCCGCCGCGGTTCTGGGCCTTGAAGGTATCAATGGGCAGGCGCTTGATGTAGCCTTCCTTGCTCAGGGTAATCACCTGTTCCTCTTCGGCAATCAGGTCTTCGTAGTCCAGGTCATCTACAGAATCTTCGATGCTGGTGCGGCGTTCGTCGCCGAACTTGGACACCACAGCATCCAGCTTTTCCAGCACGATGGCGATACGGCGTTCCCGTTTGGCGAGAATGTCCTTCAGGTCGGCCACGGTGGCGATAAGCTCGTTGTATTCCGCTTCCAACTTTTCCAAGTTCAGGCCGGTGAGCTGGGCAAGACGCATATCCACAATGGCCTGGGACTGGATGTCGTCCAGGTTGAAGCGGGCCTGCAGGTTCTGCTTCGCCAACTCCGTAGTCTTGCTGTTCTTGATAATCTGCACCACCTCGTCGATATTCTGGGTGGCAATACGCAGACCCTCGATAATGTGGAGGCGTGCTTCCGCCTTCTTCAAGTCGAACTGGGTGGCGCGGGTAATCACGTCCATGCGGTGGTCCACATAGACCTGAATCAGTTCCTTGAGGGTCAAGAGCTTGGGCAGGTTGTTCACCAAGGCCAGGTTGTAGATGCTGAAGGTGGTCTGCAACTGGGTGTTCTTGTACAGGTTGTTCAACACCACTTCGGCAACGGCGTCACGACGCAGTTCAATCACAATCCGCATACCTTCGCGGTTGGATTCGTCGCGGATGTCGGTAATGCCGTCCACACGCTTCTCGCGGACCAGTTCCGCAATCTTCTTGCAGAGCTCCGCCTTGTTCACCATGTAGGGAATCTCGGTCACCAGAATGCGGGGCTTGCCCTTGCTGTCGGTTTCCACCTCGGTACGGGCGCGCACACGCACACGGCCGTGCCCTGTCAGGTAGGCGTCACGGATACCCGCACGTCCACAAATCACCGCCCCCGTAGGGAAGTCCGGGCCCGTCACCAGCTGCAGCAGGTCCTCGTCGGGAATCTCGGGGTTCATGGCCACCGCATGGATGGCGTTCGCGATTTCACGCAGGTTGTGGGGAGCCATGGAGGTGGCCATACCCACGGCAATACCCGTGGTACCGTTCACCAGCATGTTGGGGAGCGCCGAAGGCAGCACCAGCGGCTCTTCCAGGGACTCGTCGTAGTTGGGTCCCATGTCCACGGTGTCCTTTTCCAAGTCCTCCAGCATCAGGGCACCCAGGTTATTCATCTTGGCTTCGGTGTAACGCATGGCGGCAGCGCCGTCACCGTCGATAGAGCCGAAGTTCCCCTGACCGAACACCAGCGGGTAGCGCAGGGAGAAATCCTGGGCCATACGCACCAAAGTCTCGTACACGGCGAAGTCGCCATGGGGGTGGTACTTACCGATCACGTCACCCACGATACGGGCACTCTTGACTGTCGCCTTGTTGGGAACCACGCCCAACTTGTGCATGCTGAACATGACGCGACGGTGCACCGGCTTGAAACCGTCACGGGCGTCGGGCAAGGCGCGGGCCACAATCACGCTCATGGAGTAGCGCAAGTAGCAATCCTGCATGTCCTGTTCAATCAGGCTCTTGAACTGCGTTCCTGGTACCAATTCTTCTGACATTCGATCTTTCCTTTTAGTGGTTGGCGGTTTCCACCAACATCTCGTTTATTACTTTCAAACTCTTTTCGTCGGTCTGGTCTATGCGGTGGGGCGTGACGGTGGCATAGCCCTGTTCCAGCAGATAGTCGTCACTATCCTCGGGCTGCTCGTTCCACATCTTTTCACCGTCCAGCTGCCACAGGCCATTCTCGTGACCGTAGTGGTCCGTAAACATTCCAACGGCCATCTTCGCTGCCCTGAACCCCTTGAAGGTTTCGACGGTAGCCTTTGGAAAATTCACGTTCCAGAAAACGCCCTTGGGAATTGCCCCGTAAAGACGCTCCTTCACCACCTTCGCGGCAAAATCCGCCGCCGTCTGCAACAAATCCGCACCGGTCCCCCGGAGCGAAAGGGCAATACCCGGCACCCCCCAGAGGGCAGATTCGCGGGCTCCAGCCACGGTCCCCGAATAAAGGGATGACACCCCGGAATTTTCGCCCACGTTCACTCCCGAAAAACACACGTCAAAGGCCCCGGCCAAAGGCCCTGGACCTGCCCCCTCGGTAGATAGCCCGTAAAGGGCGAAATGCCCCAGGGCAAACTTCACGCAGTCGGCCGGCGTCCCGTCCATGGAATAGGCCCTGGCAGAACCAGCCGCCTCCCCCAGGTCCACCGCCTTCAGCGAAAGCCCGCGACGCACCGTAAAGGCGTGAGAAACCCCGCTCTGCTCATGCTCCGGAGCAAAGACGAACACCTCCCCGTAGGGGGAAAGGGCGCGGGCCAAAGCGCAAATATTCTCGCTCTGAACACCGTCGTCGTTGGTGATCAGAATGCGGGGTTTCGGGGTATCTTGCATGCGCCCTAAAAGATAGCAAATTTTACCACAAAAGGGGGAAAAATCCCCCTGGTTCACACGCGCTTCCGCTTGTTGTTCACCACCCCCTTAAGCGGGGGCACGCCCCCGCAACGCCCCCACCGAAAAACTATCTTTTGGACATGTACACGGAACCGAAATTTTTGGCCATGAAGGACAAGTCCAAAGCCAAGCGGATGGCCGAACTCCTGCGGGTCATCATCTTGCAGCTGGGCGACGACGTGCCCCGCGCCAGGCGGGAATTCGAGACCTACGCCGGCTGGATGAAACTGCCCGAAGGAGAACGCCTAGTAGGCAAGAACCAGGCCCAGATGATTGACCTGTACAAGACCTTCCGCACGCGGGCGGGCCTCGGGTTCGAACGGGATGTTTACCTGGAGCAGGAACCGGGGGACCGCGAAACTCCGAACGAGAAGCCCATCCCCTTCGCCGTGCTGGTACACAACCTGCGGAGCGCCTTCAACGTAGGCTCCATCATCAGGAGCACGGACTGCTTCGGCCTCGAAGGAGTCCACCTGAGCGGCTACAGTTGCGGCCCCGACCACGTGACGGTAAAAAGTGCCGCCCGGGGCTGTCAGGAATGGATTCCCATCAAGCGCTGGGAAAGCCCCATGGACTGTATCAAGTGGCACAGGGAAAACGGCTACGAAATCATCGCGCTTGAAACCGGCGAAGACATTCCAAGCATTACCGAAGTGAAATGGCCCGAAAAGGGGCTCATCATCCTCGGCAACGAGGAACTGGGAATCGCCCCCGAACTCATGGAACAGGCCACCCTGAAGGTCACAATCCCCATGGCAGGGCGCAAGGCCAGCATGAACGTTGCGGGAGCATTCGCCATCATGGCGTTCTGCCTACGGAACAAACAATAAACTATATTGACAGAGTATTCAAGCAGGAGGACCCTATGGAAAACAACGGGAAAGCCCCTATCGTGCGCCCCCCCATCAGTGAAACGGCACTGACCAAGAAACTGCTGGATTTCTATTCCTTTATCCTGTGCGTCCTATGCGCCACCTGGCTCATCAAGACTTTTATCGAGCGCAAGTATCCGAAGCAAGACGACAAAAAGCAGGACTAGGGTGTTACGCTAGTCCTTGAGGCAACGGACAGAGAGGCCACAGTCCCCATCCCAGTCTATTATAAGCAAAGGGTCACCCGTCAAAAAAATACCATACGCTACATCGCTACCATGCTCTGTAGAACTCCAAAAAGACGCATTGTAGCCGCCGTTCAAGAATTCCGCATCGCTACCATCCGCTTCGATGCGCCAGTAACCACCGGGGAGTGCCGAGAAAGAATAGTCATCCGTACCATTCAGGCTACTATAGTTAAAGTCTTTCCACCCACTAGTGGTCGCCAACTTGGTGCCTGCAACATCCTCGCCACCAACAAACTCAATTAAGGTTTCGAATTCCCCCTTGCTGGGCAGGTGCCAGCCTGCAGGACAAGCCTCCGTCGCCGTTTTCCAAATGTACAGCTGACCATACTTGGCGCAGTTGGCTTCCTCTTCTTCATAGCAGAAACTGTCCTCCAGTTTGTAGTTCAAATTCTCAGCCATCCACTCCTGGTCGCCAATCTTGACGGTTCTGTAGGTCTGTCCATCGCGTTCGTCAGTCAATGTTCCCATAACAACGGACACATCGGGTTTTACGCTGCTGGAAGAAGGAGCTTTCTCATTGCTCGATTCTGGAGAAGGCTTCGAGAAACCCGGCGGAAGTTCGCTACTCACTTCGGTTCCCGATTCGCTACTGCAGGCAACAAATGCCGCCATCGCGGCAATAGAAAGTACAAGACACAGTTTCCGCATATCCACCTCTCAAAGAAGTTTCCATCGTTTAATCTATATAAAAGCCTTCAGGAATGCAAATACGAGGGCAAAAAAAGGGGCTATAATGCTAAATAACCTTTCAAGGAAACTCGCAGGGACTAACAGTCACAAGAGTTTCCGCCTGCGGTAAATTTTCATACCTACAGAAGTAGGCCTTGCCATCAGTTGTACCTGTAAAACCATAGCCATCGCTTATTTTTTGACCGAGATGTGTACTTCCCAAGAGAGCAGTCGAATGAAATGAATCTGCGAGCGAGGGATGTACACATCGAGGGAAAGATTTATTAAATAGAGCTAGAATCACTTATCCAGCACATGATGACGCCACTTGCCGCCGACCCAACGACGCCAGAAAATAATGGGCGCGGTACTGTAGACCGCCACCACCGCAATCCAGGCGTAATGGGCCGGCAGTTGGAACACATAAGCGGAAAGGTAAAGCGCTCCCGCCACGCACCAGTTCATGATGGCGCTGGCGAACATGACCCACAAAGTATCCCCCGCCCCACGCAAGGCCCCCGCATAGATGACTAACAGCACCTCCACAAAAATATACAGGGAGGCAAACCGGAGCATAAAAATACTCATGGGGCGCGCCGCATCAAAAATGGCCATAGCTTCCGCCGAAGCCTCCGCTATGTCGGGCCTGAAAATGTCGGTCAGCACGCCCGGCAAGAACACGAACAGCACTCCGGTAATCAAGGAATAGCCCCACCCTAGGCGCAACCCCGAGTAAGTAGATCGCGTAGCGGCAGCGGCATTCTTCGCCCCCACGTAACGGCCCACAAGGCTTGTGGACGCGACCTCCAACCCCATCAGGGGAACGTAGGCCACCATGTCCCAGTTGAACATGACCGACGACGCCGTGGCGGGTTCGGGTCCAAGAGCGTGGAACATGAGAATCAACAGCTGGAACGCCGACATGTTCAAGAACATCTCCACTCCCGACGGAATCCCCCGCTGCAAGAGTTCTCGTGTCAAGGGCCAGCTAAAAGCAAAAGAGGAACGGGTACCAAAACGGCTGTTGTAGAACTTGCCGAAAAACTTTGCAAACAAAATAATGGTTGAAACCGCGTTCCCGATAAGGGTTCCATAGGCCGCCCCCGCCACCCCCAGCGCAGGAATCGGACCGAGACCATATATCAACACAAAGTTGCAGGCCACATTCACAATCATGCCCACAAAGGCAGCCTTCATCACGATTTTCGTCTCGCCGATACCGCTAAAGAAACAGGGCGCCACGTTCCGCACCAGGTTGATGATACCGCCGAACATCAAAATATCGAAGTAGGTCTTCTGGTATTCCAGCTGGTCTGCAGCCAGATTTTCCATGCCGAAAATAAAATGCCCAAGAGGGATGGTCAGGTACAAAATGGGTACGCACACCAGCGACACGTACAGGGCCTGCATAAAGACCTTGGCACATTCCCCATGGCGTTTTGCCCCCAGACGCTGGGCCACCATGGCAGTGGTGTAACTGATGGCCCCCGTAAAGAACATGGTGAGCGCCAGTTGCACCGCGCCAGCTCCCAGGGCCGCGTTCATTTCGGCAGGACCCAGCTTGGAGAGGAACAGGCGGTCGATAAAGGTCATGAAGGTGTCAAAAGACATGGACAGGAGCATGGGGAGTGCCACCACCAGCACATCCTTCACGTCGCCATTTTTCTTGAATTTTGACGGCCTATAGAACTTATTGAGTATCGCACCGACCATATTGGGCGACAAATATAGTTTTTTTTCTATCTTTGCGCTACTATGTTTTCACAGCTGACTGACTCTCTAGAATCTACTCTCAAGAACCTGCGCGGGCAGGGCAAGCTCACCGAAGAAAATGTCGCCGAATCGCTGCGCGAAGTGCGCCGTGCATTCCTCGAAGCCGACGTGAACTTCAACGTGACCCGCGACTTCGTTAAGGCCGTCAAGGAAAAGGCCATGGGCACCGAAGTGCTGAACTCGGTGACCCCCGGTCAGCAGATCGTGAAAATCATCCACGACGAACTCGTGGCCGTGATGGGGGGCGAAACCAAGGAAATCAATCTCTCCGGTCCCGCTCCGGTAGGCATCATGATGGTGGGTCTCCAGGGTTCCGGCAAGACCACCTTCGCCGGCAAGATCGCCCTCTGGATGAGCAGCAAAAAGAAGAGGAGGCCGCTCCTGGTGGCCGCCGACGTGTACCGCCCCGCCGCTATCAAGCAGTTGCAGGTGCTGGGCAAGTCTATCGGCATTCCCGTGTACGACGAAGGTCAGGGCAATCCGGTCGAAATCATCAAGCACGGTTACCAGTACGCCAAGGACAACGGCTTTGACCTGGTGATTTACGATACCGCAGGCCGCTTGCAGATCGACGAAGAGTTGATGCAGGAACTGGAAAAGGCCCGCGACGCCGTTCACCCCGACGAAATCCTGTTCGTGGCAGACGCCATGATCGGTCAGGAAGCGGTGAACGTGGCAGAGACCTTCTGGAACCGCCTGAACTTTACGGGCGTTTGCCTTTCGAAGATGGATGGCGACACCCGCGGCGGTGCAGCGCTCAGTATTAAGAAGATGACGGGGGTACCCATCTGCTTTATCGGTGTCGGCGAAAAGCTCCCCGAAATTGAACTGTTCCACCCAGACCGTATGGCCAGCCGAATTCTCGGCATGGGCGACGTGGTGAGCCTTGTGGAAAAGGCCCAGCAGGTCATCGACGAAAAAGACGCGAAGGACCTGAAGAAGAAGATTCTCAACAACACCTTCGACCTGAACGATTTCTTGAACCAGTTGCGCACCATCAAGAAGCTCGGCCGCATCAAGGACATTCTGAGCCTGATTCCGGGCCTGAACAAGCTCCCCATCGACCAGATTGACGAAAAGGAACTGGTTTACGTGGAAGCTGTGCTCAGCTCCATGACGCCCAAAGAACGCAAGAAACCGCAGATTCTGGACGGCAGCCGCAAGGCACGCGTAGCCAAGGGTTCCGGCACCGAAATCGGTCGCGTGAACGCCGTGCTCAAGCAGTACGAGACCATGAAGGAAATGTTCAAGAAGGTCGGCGATTTTGCCCGCAAGCAGAACAACGGCGGACAAGTAGGGAGCAACTATACCCCGCCCAAGGTCAAAAAGAAGCGAAAATAAACTTCGGCAAAGCAGCGCTTGCCTCGCGCTTACGCAAGAGTAAGCGATTAAAGACTCGGGTCAACTCACTCAAGTTTTTTTGCGTGACTTTTTTTGTTGCGGTTATACGAAGTATAATCGGGAGCGCAAACTTGTTTGCGCGACTTTTTTTGTGTGTTTCGCGGGCACTTTCGGTGCCTGTATCATATACGCCGCGTTTTGCTTCATTCATAGAAAAATATTTTTCAAATATCACACTTTTTGCGATTTTTATACAAAAATTCAATTTTTTGTATCATTTTCTATTGATTTTTAGAATTTTTTAGGCTATATTACAAGCGTAAGGAAACGAACCATGAAACCGATTACCGAATACCAAGATTACCGCCGCTACATGCAGGACTTCTACGAAGAAAAGAAGAAGTCCGGCTTCACCTGGCGCGAGTTTTCGAAGGGCGCAGGATTTGCATCGCCCTCGTACCTCAAGCTGGTATGCGAGGGCAAGAGTTCGCTCAGCCGCGTCGGACTCCCGCGCGTCGCAAACGCCATGGGGCTTGCAGGTTACGAGCGTACCTACTTCGAGAAGATGGTCGAGTTCGGGAATGCGTCGAACGACGAAAAGAAGAAGGCCGCGTTCACGGAACTCACCCGCATCGCCGAGGAACAGAAGGCTCGCGTTATTGATTCCGACATATTCGCCTACTACGAATCCGCCATAAACTCCATCGTGCGCGAACTTGCACCCCTGATGCCGGGGGCACTCCCGAACGAGATGGCAAAGCGAATCAAGCACCTCTACACTGCGCAGCAGGTCCGCGATTCGCTTGCGATGCTCACTCGCGCAAAATTCCTCGAAGAAACCGGCGAGAATGTTTACCGCCAAACAGACAAGGCGATTACCGGCTCGACGGAGGCGATTCCTTTGGCGCTGCGCAGCATGAACCGCGAAATGAGCGACCTTGCGAAAGAAGCGATCGACAAAATTGACGTACACGAGCGAAACATCTCTGGAGTGACCATGGGCGTCGATGCCCCAACTTTTGCACGAATTTCTGAAGAAATCGACAAATGCCGCCGCAACGTGATTGCGCTCGCAAACGGCTGCAAGAACATCGACCGCGTTTACCGTTTAAACCTTCAACTTTTCCCGCTTACGGAAAACGTATAGGAGAAAGTACCATGAATACCTCTAAGAAATTTTTCTCCATCATAATCATGCTGTTTACATCTGCTCTCGCCCTGATGGCGGTTACCTCGCTTGTGGCCTGCGGGAACGACAACACCGCCGGCACCGACGAGCAACCGAATTCCATCACCGCAGCACTCGACAGCGCTACTACCGAATGGTTCCAGGAACACACGCTCGTCGCCCCGGAAACACAAAGTTCGCCCTGCATCGACTGCCCTCACGATATCATCATTCACGATCCGACAGACGACACCCAAGCCCCAAAAATCCAGGCGGAAAATGGATACCTGTACCACGTCGCAAACGAAAGTTTTGAATCCATCGTCTGCGAGAACGACTCGAACTGGTTCGTCTACTCTGTAAGTGTAAACGACTCTGTTACACAAAAGCGCCTGACGCTCCCGGATTCGTCAACGGCCGAAGCCTTTGAAGCGGACTGCGAAGAAGAGAGCGGAGCATTCGTGTCGGACACGGCTACGACCATCGAAGGTCAGCACAGTTTCAATTGTAGCCTTACAATTCCCAACGACGAAACATCAAGCGACGATAGAACAAAATACGTCGACGCATACTGGAAAAAATATGTAGAACTTATCATCGGCATCTGCCGGAACTAAAAATCTTAAAATGTTAGGAGGGAACCTATGAACACCATAACCAAAACCATCATCTGCGGGATTGCCGCATTCGCGTTGTACGCCTGCTCAAGCGACAACTCCACATCGCCGGAACACACCGGCACAGCAAGCCCCCAGACCGGCATCGACAAGGGCGTCCAGCAAATATCCCTCGGGCCAAGCGAAGAGGCCGCCTATATCGAGACAATTCTCGAGGGGAAGCCGATCAGCAACATGATTGCGGTCGACCCCCCGCAGTGCGTCAACGACACCGACGGAGTTGAGTGGTGCCCGCCCTACAGGGTGAAAACGGAATCGGGAACACTGTTACACGCCTGGGGCGGAATCGCCGAGACCATATACTGCGAAAGAGCAAGCGACACCATTTCATTAGATGTATTCCTGCACAACAACACCATCACAAAGAGGTGGATTAACCCGCTATTCACCGCATTCGACGAAGCCAAGGAAGAGTTCAGGGATTCCTGCGCCAGCGAAAGCGGCAGAATCACAGAAGATACCGAAAGCACTATCGCCTGCGAACTCACGCTGGAGCCGCTCAATACCGACAAGGAATACACGCCTCCCCCCGAAGGTGAAATTAGCCTGGAGTTCTCGTTCCACTACTACGACCCGAGTTGGGAAGTATTCGCATCAAAAACCATCTGGCCCTGCAGGATTCCAGCCGTTATCGAAGAATAAGGCACGAAAACCGCGAAAAATCATACATTTCATGAAAAATTACATTATATGAAAAAATTTTTCGTATAGTGTTTTCTTTTTTGTAAGAAAAATGGTAGATTGTAGACAGCAATATTTTCAAAAAACGAAAAAACAACAAAAAAAAAGGAAAATAAATGGCATCTACCTCCTATTCCGCTAACGCGCTCGTCACAGCCCTCAAGAAACCCCGTGACAAATTCACCAAGGAAGATATCAAGAAGTACATCTTCGACAACGGCATCCGCCACCTGAACTTCATGTACGCCGGCGGAGACGGCCGTCTCAAGACCCTCAACTTCGTCATCAACGATGCCGACTACCTGGACGAAATTCTCAGCTGCGGCGAACGCGTAGACGGTTCATCGCTGTTCAGCTACATCGAAGCCTCCTCCTCCGACCTCTACGTGGTGCCGAAATTCTCCTCCGCATTCATGGACCCGTTCGCAGAACTCCCGACTCTCTGCCTGCTCTGCAGTTTCTTCAACAAGGACGGGCAGCTGCTGGAATCTTCTCCGGAATACACCCTCCACAAGGCCTGCGAAGCCTTCAAGAAGGAGACCGGCATGGAATTCCAGGCCATGGGCGAACTGGAATACTACGTAATTGCCGACGACACAGGCGAGTTCCCTGCCGTTGACCAGAAGGGCTACCACGAATCCGCCCCGTTTGCCAAGTTCAACGAGTTCCGCCAAAAATGCATGCTCTACATCGCCCAGGCCGGCGGCCAGATCAAGTACGGCCACAGCGAAGTGGGCAACTTCACCCAAGACGGCAAGCTCTACGAGCAGAACGAAATCGAGTTCCTCCCCTGCCCCGCCGAAGACGCTGCCAACCAGCTCACCATCGCCAAATGGATGATCCGTAACCTGGGTGCAGAATTCGGCCTAGACGTGACGTTCGCCCCGAAGATCACCGTAGGCAAGGCGGGCTCGGGCCTGCACATCCACATGCGCATCATGAAGGACGGCAACAATCAGATGCTCAAGAACGGAGTCATCAGCGATACCGCCCGCCGCGCCATCGCAGGCATGATGAAGCTTGCCCCCTCCATCACCGCGTTTGGCAACCAGAACCCCACCTCTTACCTGCGCCTGGTGCCCCATCAGGAAGCCCCCACCAACGTGTGCTGGGGCGACCGCAACCGCTCCGTGCTGGTACGCGTACCGCTGGGCTGGGCATCCAAGACCGACCTCTGCAAGATTGCGAACCCGAACGAAAAGGGCACAAGCTACGACACCCACCAGAAGCAGACCGTGGAAATGCGTTCCCCGGACGCCAGCGCCAACGTGTACCTGCTCATGGCCGGCCTCTGCGTCGCTTGCCGCCACGGCCTTAGCCTCAAGGACGGCCTGAAGGTGGCCGAACAGACCTACGTGAACGTGAACATCCACAAGAAGGAAAACGCGAAGCTGTTGAGCAAGCTGGACACCCTGCCCGACAGCTGCTGGGCCAGCGCCGACTGCCTTGCCAAGCAGCGCAAGGTCTACGAGGAATTCGGCGTGTTCAGCCCCGCCATGATCGACGGCATCATCGACCAGCTGAAGGCCTTCAAGGACAAGACGCTCCGCGCCCAGGTCACCAAGTCCAAGACCGCCATGCAGAAGCTCGTGAAGACATACTTCTACTGCGGGTAATGAAATGGGCGCAAAAAATGCGCCTCAAGGTTCCGATTATAAAAAAGGCTCCGGTTTGTCCGGAGTCTTTTTTCAGGATTGTTTCAACTTTTTCTTGCGGGAATACATCTGCTGGTCGGCGCGTTCGAACACCTGGGCCACATTCCTGTCCTTGGCAGGCTCAAAGCAGGCCATGCCGCAGGCCACCACCACGCCACCCTTTTTCTGGTTCTCCTGAACGATTCCGTCAATCTGTTCCTGGAGGTCTTCGCGCCTTCTGTAGTCGAAGTCCCGAAGGATGACAGCAAACTCGTCGCCGCCTATGCGGAACACCGGGCTGTGCTTGAAGATTTCGCAGACCAGCTTGGCCGCCCCGCAAATATATTCGTCTCCGGCCTTGTGCCCCTTGGTGTCGTTCACCTCCTTGAGGCCGTTTACGTCGCAGACGGCAACGGCAAATTCCTGACAGGCGCCGGACTGTATTTCATGGTCCAGCCTGGTCTCGAATTCCACGAAGGCGTTCTTGTTCTTGACTCCCGTAAGGCTGTCCCTGTGGGATTTTTCGAGGGCAAGGCTCAGGGCTTCGGAGAACTCGTGCTCCCTGCGGACCTGGGCGTCGATGTTGCTCACCGCAATAACAATATGTTCTTCGCCGGAGGCCACCGCCTTCATGTTCATGTACGTGGGAACGCCGTGGACCAGCAGGCGATAGGTGTAAGAGAAACTGCCGCTGTTGTCCAATTCCTTCAGTAGGGTATCCTTCACGAGAACCGCCGAAAGCAGTTCCCGGTCCTCTTCGTAGATGACCCTCTGCAAGTTTTTCTGACAGTCGCCCCAAAAATCATCCCCGCTTTCTTCGATAGCCAGTTCCTTGTAAAATTCCTTGGCCTTGTATTCCGCGTAGTGGTCGGTCTTGCGGTTCACGCGGTAGATGGTGACGTACTGGTTTGCAAGGGCCAGGGCGATTTGACCATAGGTAGCGCTCTTGGAAGTTTCCTGCTCCAGCTTTTTCTGCTGCTTAACCTGGGAATCCACGTTGCAGACGCCCACCACCAGGTAGTTCTTGTCACCGAACTGGATGTGGACCGATTTCAGGGTATACCAGACAGGCTCCCCGTCAATCAGCAGGCGGTAGTTCAAGGTAAAGGGACTGCCATCCGACGTTTCGACCAGTACGTTTTCCTTGGTCAAGGCCCTGGAAAGCATGCCCTGGTCCGCCTCGAAGACCACGTTCTTCAGGTTTTTCTGCACATCTCCCCAGAACTCGTTACCGGAGTAGTCCAGCTGCAGTTGGCGGTAACCGCCACGGGAGGAATACTCCGCATAACGGTCCGTCTCGATATCTACAAAGTACACGCTCTCGTAATCCAGGGAGAGAGCCATGGCCATTTCAGAGAAAGATTGGGTTCCGTCCATGGCCTAAAATCTATATCTTTTCTACGAGGGTGGCGGATAGCCCCAGAAAAAACGGGGTTTTAGGGGTGTCCCCTAGGAGAGGGGGTGATGGAGGACGCGAAAAGCCACGATGAAAGCGGATAGGAGATCCCCGCCTGCGCGGGGATGACAAGGTGGTGGCGGGGATGACAAGGTGGCGGCGGGGATGACAAGGTGGTGGCGGGGATGACAAGGTGGTGGCGGGGATGACAAGGCGGTGGCGGGGATGACAAGGTGGTGGCGGGGATGACAAGATGGGCTGAGCGGCCGAAATCAGGGGGAGGCTTCCCCCTCTTGGGTAAAAAAAGGACTAGTTTCGTGTCAAAACTGGCGATTTTCGGTCAAAATCGTCAATTTTAGGGCATTTGGGCCCCGCCAGCTTAATATTAGTTTATCCGTAAAGAACGGAAAAATTTTACATTCCGTCCTTTACACACAAGTTTTTTGTTGTTATATTTGGCCTCAAAAAGAAACAATCAACCCTAAAAGAGGTTAAAATGGCAACTGTTATCCGTCTCGCTCGCTTTGGCAAGCGTCACAACCCCATCTACCGCGCCGTGGTCATCGACAGCCGCAAGGCCCGCGACGATAGCTTTATCGAACAGGTGGGTTTCTACAACCCCAACCTGAAGAAGCCGGAAATCCGCTTCGAACAGGAAAAGGTCCTCAAGTGGCTCCAGACCGGCGCACAGCCCTCTGACACCGTCCGCAGCCTCCTGAAGAAGGTGGGCATCATGGAACTGTTCCACGAGCTCCGCGCCGGCCGCTCCATCGAAGGCAAGGTCGCTACTCCTAAGGCTGACAAGGCCAAGAAGGCCAAGCTCGGTCCCAAGGCTCTCGCCAAGATCGAAGCTGAAAAGGCCGCCAAGGAAGCCGCCGCTGCCGAAGCCGCTGAAGCCGCCGAAGCTCCTGCCGAAGCCGCCGCTGAAGCCCCTGCCGAAGCCTAATCAAATTCTTTTGAAGAGTCCTGTGCCAAGCGCACAGGGCTTTTTTCGTCTAGAGGCGTCTCCGCAAAGCTTTCCGCTCCAGCGGATCCTCGCCTCCGCGAGGATGACGATGTTTAAAACCCGCAGGCCCGACCTCACACCTCCCTAGATCCTAGATCCTAGCCCCTAGATCCTAGCCCCTAGATCCTAGCCCCTAGCCCCTAGATTCTAACCCCTATCCCCTACCCAATGCCCGACTACTCCAACTACATCACCGTCTGCGAACTTATGGGAAGCCATGGTGTCAAGGGCTTTATCAAGGCCCGGCCCACGACCCATGACCCGGAGCGCCACAAGCTGTTGAAGGCCGTGGTGGTGGAAAAGGTGAACGGGCAGTTCGTGGAACTGGAAGTGGAAGAGTCCAAGCTGGCGGGGGCGCTCTGGCACCTGAAGTTCAAAGGTTTCGATACTCCGGAATCCTTGCGGCCCCTGGTGAACGGGAGCCTGATGGTAAGCCCCGACGAGCGTATTCCCGCCCCCGAAGGGGAGTTCTACCTGGACGACCTGGCAGGCTTTGCGGTCAAGCTCTCGGACGGACGCACCGTAGGCGAAGTGCTGGAGGTGCAGGAACTGCCCACTGTAGACGCCTTCCTCATCAAGTTTGCCGAAGAAGCCCAGGCGGAGTTTTCCAAGAAGCCCATCCTTGCCCCCTGGATTGAGGACTGCGTGTCAGAAATTGACGAAGAAAACCGGGCCATCGTCTGCGACGGCGACTACCTGCGGGCGCTGTGCCCCGAGGAGCGCCCATGAGAATCGACTGCATCACCATATTCCCCGAGATGTTTGCCCCCATGAAGCAGTCCATCATGGGCCGCGCCCAGAGCAAGGGAATTCTGCAGTTCAACACCGTGTTTTTGCGGGACTTTGCCGTGAACGACTACGGCCAGGTGGACGACGTGCCCTACGGTGGCGAACCGGGGATGGTGCTCAGACCTGAACCCCTGGCCCAGGCTATCCGTAGCACGGGCGTCAAGGAAGACGGCGGCAAGGTCATCTACATGACCGCAGACGGTATCCCCCTCACCCACCAGATTGCCGCGGACCTTTCCAAGGAAGAACACCTGGTCATCGTGTGCGGGCACTACAAGGGAATCGACGACCGCATACGCCAGTCCGAGGTGGACATGGAAATTTCCATCGGGGATTTCGTGGTGAGCGGGGGCGAACTGCCCGCCATGCTCCTGACCGACGCCGTGGTGCGGCTAAAAGACGGGGCCCTCGGGAACCGTGAATCCGGCGACACGGACTCCTTTGCCCAGGGGCTACTGGGTTGGCCGGTCTATACCCGCCCCGAGGTTTTCGAGGGCAAAAAGGTACCCGAAGTGCTGCTTTCGGGTCACCACAAGAACATTTCTGAATGGCGGAAGCAGGAATCCTTGAAAAGAACCGAGGAAAGACGCCCCGACATCCTTGAAAAATTCAAATTAAATGCTAAATTTGGCGACAAATAATTAAGAGGTACACATTATGTCCCTGAACATCGAAGCTATCCATAACGAAAACGTAAAGGCCGAAGCCCCGAGCTTCCGCGCCGGTGACACCGTCACTGTGAACGTAAAGGTTATCGAAGGAACCAAGGAACGCATCCAGCCTTTCAAGGGCGTTGTGATCCAGCAGAAGAACTCCGGCATTTCCAAGACCCTCACGGTCCGCAAGATGTCCGGCGCCGTCGCCGTGGAACGCATTTTCCCGGTGAACTCCCCCCGTATCGAATCCATCGTCCTGGATCGTGCCGGTAAGGTCCGCCAGTCCCGCATCTACTACATGCGTAACCTCCGCGGTAAGGCCGCCCGTATCGACGAACGCGAGGCCTAATTAGGCTTTCGGGGGTGATTTCCCGATGAACGGGAATTCCCGACAACAAGTTATCCCGCCCACGCACTCAAGCGTGAAGGCGGGTTTTGTTGTATATTCCCACGACGACCAGGAGCGAAAAATCATCATCCTGGACAAGGGCGAACTTGCGGCAGTGGATAATTCCCTGACTCCCCGCAAGGTGCACTTTACCATGCAGCCCGGCGACCTGGTAGGGGTAGCCGCCCTATTGGAGCGGGAACCTTTCCGCTACGACCTGGAGGCCACCAGGGATTCCGAAATCACCGTGGTGGGCGAAGACTGCATGGAGTCCGAACTCAAGAGCATTCCCCTGTGGCTTTTGGCGGTAATCCGCGAGCTTTCGGCCAGAAATCGCCAGCGGAAAGAAGCTGGTCGCCATAGCCGGGCCGCTAATTCCCTCGTAAGCCTCTCCGAATTCTGCAGGCACCTGAAAAAAGGCGAGCCCTACCCGCTAGAAAGCCTTGTGCAGGAATTCTGCTGGCAGACCAAGGCCTGCGCCCCCGAAGTCAAGGAAGACCTGAAGGCACTCAGCCGCCGCAAGTTCGTGGAGATTGCCGGGATGGACCCCGTGGTGACGGTCACCCAGCCCGAACTTTTGGAACTGTTCGTGGACTACCTGGAATCCGAAGCGCAAGAAAAACCCTGGCCGCCCCTGCAGCTCACGCTGAACCAGAAGAAGGCCCTTGTTAGGTTATCTATAACCGAAAGTGACTTGTCCCAAGACCCTCCGGCATGGCTCGCCTTTTTCCAGAAGAACAACATTGCCCTCACCGCCGCCGACTGGATAAAGATGCAGGGACTGGGCTGGTTCGTAAACACCAAAGACAACCTTTTCGCCCCAGATTCCAAGAAGATTGAATATTTCCTCTTGGCGCTGCGCTACGAAATCAACCTGAGGGGGGTGCTGTAATGAAGCTCTCCGCCGGTGATTTTCTGTGCCTGGAAGGGGACTTCGCCAGTTCCCTCTACATCGTCATTTCGGGCTCTCTTTCAGGGACAGGCAGCGCCCAGACCGCCGCGACCCCAAGGCTGTTCGAACCGGGCGACATCATAGACGTGTTCGGCCTGCTGGAACACGCCCCCAGGGAATACACCCTGAAGGCCGAAGAAGACTGCGAAATCCAGGTGGTGGAACACGAACAACTTAAGGCCATCCTGGACGAAAAGCCCTCGTGGCTCCGGTCCATCATCGAATTTCTGATCCGCCGGAACCACATCGGCGAAGAAAACGCCCGCAAGAGCAACCAGGTGCAGGCCCTGCCTTCGTTACTTTACCTGCTCTCTGGCATTCTGAAGGAACAGGGCGGCAACACCGCTCCCATGGCAACTGTTTCTGCACGGGCCGCCCGCATGAACGGCACCCGCCCCGAAGAATGCCACAAGCTGTTCAAGGTCCTCCAGGAACTGGGTGTCCTCAAGATTCAAGAAAATTCGCTGCAGGTGCAGTCCCCGGAACTGGTGCATCTGCTTTACGAGACGTTGCGCTACCGCGCACTGGAACAAAAGATCAGCCCCAACATCCTTTCCATGACCGACCAGATGGTGCTGACGGTATTCATCAGGCTTTCGCAGCGGAGCAAGGACCCGCTTAGAAACGGGCTCAGCGCCATCTCTACGGCGGACCTAAAAAAGGAATCCAAGAAATCCATGCACGGCATGACCCTCACCACCCGCACCATCGGCGCACTGGTGGAAAAGGGCATACTGACGCCGTCGACCTCCCTGGACTTTCACCAGCCCCTGGACCAGGCGGAATTCTTTTTCGGGGATTTCGACCGGATTATGGACCTGCTAGAACTGAACCGGATTTTCCCGCTGCTGGACAAGAAGCTGGTGGAGTAGCCCTTGTGATTTTAGGCACAATGTATCACGCGTCACAATCCGACTTAGGTGAAATAATCTATATATGTCATTGGGTGAAAAATACAAAAACCTTACAAAAGGAGAAATCATGAAAAAACTACTCTGGACGTCGGCGATGGCACTCACGGCTGCCGCCTGCATGACCGCCTGCGACGACAGCAGCAGCGGTGCCAGCAACAGCATCCCCGAATTCAAGACCGAGGCCGCCCTCCCCGACACCTGCGAGATGGAAGTGGCCAAGGCCGGCGACACCTATTTCGCCTGCTTCGAGAACAAGTGGATCGAAGTCACCGACTCCGCCACCGTGGAA
>JAFVTX010000063.1 GCA_017503015.1 Fibrobacter sp.
CCTTCTCCTCGATCATCTGATCCAGCACATAGTCCTTCTGCTGCTGCTCCGTCATGGCAGAGCCTTCAGGAGTTTCCTGGAACTGGTAAAGGTTGTTCAGGAACTCTGAACGCATAATGGGCTTGCCGTCTACCACGGCGGCAACGCCTTCCATCAGTACTGGAGCGGCCCAAAGGCTTGCGGCAAACAGGCAGACAAAACACACAAAATTCTTGACTTTCGTCATCACTTATCCTTCTTGGAAAACACGTCCGTCTGTGAAAAAATCGGTCGGGACATTTTCCATTCCTTTTTCAAACGTTCACGTACGGCCTTGCGGTGTTCAAGCCACGCCTGGGTTGCCACCGTCTCCGCCACCTCGTCGTAGGGCAAAACGTCGGCGGAATCCAGCTTCTGGGTCACCACAACCATCTTGAGAGCTCCCGAGCAGACCTTCATGGGCGAAAGCTTGCCCACCGTCACCTCGCGGATATCGGCTATCATGCAGGAATCCGGCGATTCGGCCAGGGAGTCAAAGGGTTCAATCTTCTTGATCAGGTAATGCGCCGCCGGCAGGGAGTCGTAGTCCAGGGACTTGTGGCCCTTGTAGTAAGTATCTGCCGAGGTCCAGTCCTTGAAGAACAGCTGGGCTCCCGAAACCAGGGTTTTGCCCCGCAGGTAATCTTCTTTGTGGGCGTTGTAGTAGTCGATACGTTCGGCATCGCTTACCACCATGGTGTCCTCGAAACTCTGCATCAGGCGGTCCACCACCATTTTGCGCACCGTCTGTTCGATTTGCATAGACAAGACCGGGTCCTGGTCAATCCCTCTCTGCTGGGCTTCCTGGAACATGGTCTCTTCGTCTATCCAGCGCTCCAAGAAAGCGAGGCGTTCCCGGTCGGTCCAGGAATCCCACTGCGGGGCCTGCTTATGGATGTCCGAAAGATAGAGTTTCGAATCCCCCACGGAAACCACCACAGGGTCGTTCTTTTCGCGCATCAAGTCACATGCCGCTACGGCGAGCAGCACCAGGGCGCAAAAAATGCGGAACAAGACTTTCATCGCCCCAAATTTAGAAAAAACAAGGATAAGTATTTGGTTCTAGGAGGTTGGT
This sequence comes from Fibrobacter sp., assembly GCA_017503015.1. Taxonomy (NCBI): domain Bacteria; kingdom Pseudomonadati; phylum Fibrobacterota; class Fibrobacteria; order Fibrobacterales; family Fibrobacteraceae; genus Fibrobacter; species Fibrobacter sp. The sequence goes on from JAFVTX010000063.1 coordinate 1,094, forward strand.
TTTAGGTTTTTTAGAGAAAAGAGCATTTTGCGCCTTGAAACAATGGTACTTACCCGCAGCGGGTCTTTTTCGTGTCGGAGCCGATGTAGTCGGGATAGTCGTTGTCGAAACAGGCGGCGCAGTAGTGCTCGCCTTCGCCGGTGCATTCCTTCATGCCTTCGACGCTCAGGTAGCCGAGGCTTTCGACGCCCAGCATCTTGGCGATTTCGTCGGGAGTCATGGAACTTGCGGCCAGTTCGCCCTGGCTCGGGAAATCCATGCCAAAGAAGCAGGGGTGCGCCACCGGAGGCGATGCGATGCGGATGTGGACCTCGAGAGCGCCCGCGTCGCGCAACATTCGGGAAAGAATCTTGAGCGTCGTGCCGCGAACGATGGAATCTTCCACCACGCACACGCGCTTGTTCTTGAGTACGCCTTCGATGGGGTTGAACTTGAGCTTGACCTTCTGCTCGCGCACGTTCTGCGTGGGGTCAATGAAGGTGCGGCCCACGTAATGGTTACGGAGAAGCCCGATTTCAAAGCGGATGCCGCTGGCTTGCGAATAACCTAACGCAGCTGTGGTGGCGCTGTCGGGCACGGAGATGACGATGTCCGCGTCTACGGGGCATTCTTTCGCCAGTTGCTTTCCCATCTTGCGGCGGATTTTGTCACAACTTTGTTCGAAAATCTTGGAATCGGGGCGACTGAAGTAGATATACTCGAAAATGCAATGGGCAAGCCTGTCCTTGTGGGTAAAGCGCTCGGAGTGCAGCCCGTTCTGGGTGATGGTCAAAAATTCGCCGGGCTGGATATCGCGCACATAGTTTGCGCCCAGCAGGTCAAAGGCGCAGGTTTCGCTCGCGACACACCAAGCCTTGCCCATGCGGGCAAGCGAAAGCGGGCGGAACCCGAAGCCGTCGCGGGCCACGAACATGGTGTCCTTGCTGATAAACACGAGGCAAAAACTGCCCGTGAATTTCGTGATGGCCTTCTTAATGGCGTCTCCCAGGGTGTCGGCCTCGGTACGGGCGATTTCGTGCAAGAGAATTTCGGAATCGGAGGTGGTCTGGAAAATGTGCCCTTCGCTTTCCATTTCGGCGCGGAGTTCGGTGGCGTTGGTGATGTTTCCGTTGTGGGCCACCGCGAGCTGCCCCCATTTGCAGCTTACCAGAATCGGCTGGGCGTTGGCGAGGGTCGATGCCCCGGTAGTGCTGTAACGCACGTGGCCAATGCCTGCAAAGCCGTCAAATTCGTCGATGTTGTGTTCCCGGAGGAGGGTGGATACAAGCCCCATGGACTTGCGGACGCGAACCTTGTCTCCGTCAGTGACTGCGAACCCGGCGCTTTCCTGACCGCGGTGCTGCAGGGCGTAAAGCCCCATGGTTATATTCCTCACGACGGTATCGCCATTGTAGATGCCGATGACGCCGCATTCTTCGTGTAATTCGTCGAGCATAATGCCTCTCTGAAATTTATGTCTCCCCTACCTCGAAGGTCATAGCCCACCCGTTCGGGTGCAAGCAGGGAAACGGACGCGCCAGGCGTGCAAAAATCGTGCCATTTTACGGGTCGAGGGGTAAATGGCGCACGAGATAGCGTTGTTGCGCAAGAATGGATTTTGGGCCGAGAAACGGCTTTACATTTTATGTAATGCAAAATCGTAAAACTACAAAAATTGTAAAAGAATTGCCCATTTTGAGCGAATTTCGCAAAAATTTTTCTTTTTTTACGCCTTACCAACGCCTTGGCAGAATGCTAGTTTTTGGTTCCGATGAAAATATCGGAATCCATCGAGGCACACATGAGTACCGCCGTTGCAAGCCACTCGCAACGGAACCAGGCGACTCTCCCCGGGCATCTGATTTTCATTCCTGTCTTTAAAGTTTTCAATCGCTTGGCAAAAGCTTCTGGCTTTTGCCTTTATTTTTTACTGTCACCCTGGAGCAAGGCCACGCCGCGCGATAGGGTCCATGTGGATTCTATCGCAGTTTCTATCGCTGCACTCCAGAATGACAGGCTCCAGAATGACATTACAAAACAAGTTTTCACTTAACGCGAGCAATATATGACAGATAAATTCAACTGGAAAGCGAAACGCGAGAAGAAAGCGTTCTTGGCATTGGCGGATGGCGCCGTGTTCCACGGGTACGCCTTTGGTAGTGCTACCGATACCGTCGGCGAAGCGGTGTTCAACACCGGCATGGCGGGCTACAAGCAGATTTTGACGGACCCCTCCTACGCGGGGCAGTTCGTGGTATTCACCACGGCAGAAGTCGGCGCCTACGCGGCGAACCTCGAGAAGTCCGAATCCCGCGACGTATTCCTGAACGGCATTGTCGTGAACTCGCTGGACGACGTGAGCAAGGAAATCGGCGAAGAGAGCCTGCACGACTATATGCTCGCCCACAAGAAGCCGGGCATCGCGGGCGTGGATACTCGCGCACTCACCATCCACCTGCGTGACCATGGCGCACAGAAAGCTTACCTCCACGTAGACGGTACCGACATGAGCGAAGCCGATGCAATCGCAAAGGCAAAAGCCTGGGAAGGCCTCGACGGCCAGGACTACGCCAGCAAGGTCAGCGACCCGAAGGGCTACGAGTTCAGCACGGAAGGCGACTTGAACGTTGTCGCTCTCGATTTCGGTATCAAGACGAACATTCTCAGAAACCTGGTGAACCAGGGCATGAAGGTCACGGTGCTCCCGATTACCGCCACCTACGAACAGATCATGGCTAAAAACCCTGACGGTGTTTTCCTCTCGAACGGTCCCGCCGACCCGAACAGCCTCCCGCAAGTGGCTGCGGTCGTGAAGCAGCTTTTGGGCAAGGTTCCGCTGATGGGCATCTGCCTCGGCAACCAGCTCTTGGGTCTTGCGCTCGGCGCGAAAGTTTCCAAACTCAAGTTCGGCCATCACGGCTGCAACCACCCGGTAAAGAACTTGAAGACCGGCGCTGTGGAAATCACGAGCCAGAACCACAACTATGCCATCGAAGAATCTTCGCTCCCCACGAATGTAGAAGTCAGCCACATCAACCTGAACGACAATACGGTCGAAGGCATCCACCACAAGGAACTCCCCGCGTTCAGCGTGCAGTACCACCCGGAATCCGCTCCGGGCCCGAACGATTCCTACTACTTGTTCGGCGAATTCAGACAAATGATTCTTGACTTCAAGGGAGCAAAATAATGACGAAGGCCGCCCCCAAAAAACAGACCAAGTACATCTTTATTACCGGCGGCGTGGTCAGCTCGCTGGGTAAGGGAATCACCTCGGCCTCGCTGGCGCTGCTTCTCAAGAGCCGCGGCTACAAGGTGTTCATGCAAAAGCTCGACCCGTACCTGAACGTGGACCCGGGCACCATGAGCCCTTACCAGCACGGCGAAGTCTTCGTGACCGACGACGGCTACGAAACCGACCTTGACCTCGGCCACTACGAACGCTTTGCAGGCGTGCAGTGCTCCAAGGCTTCCAGCTACACTTCGGGCCGTATCTACTCTTCCGTGCTCGCGAAGGAACGCGCGGGCAAGTACCTCGGCGGTACGGTGCAGGTGATTCCGCACATCACGAACGAAATCAAGGACGCCTTCCGCTCTGCAGCCGAAAGCGGCGCCGACATCGTGCTCTGCGAAATCGGCGGTGTCGCTGGCGACATCGAATCGCTCCCGTTCCTCGAAGCCGCAAGACAGTTCCGCTTCGAAGTCGGCGTCGAGAACACCTGCTTTGTTCACCTGGTTCTTGTGCCTTACCTGAAGGCTGCAGGCGAACTCAAGACCAAGCCCTCGCAGCACTCGGTTGCCGAACTCCGCAACATCGGTATTTTCCCGGACATTCTCGTGTGCCGTACCGAAATGACGATCCCGCAAGATCACTTGGACAAGCTCGCGCTCTTCTGCAATGTGAAGCCCGAATGCGTGATTGAAGAAAAGGACGTGACGGATTCCGTGTACGCCGTGCCTCGCGAACTTTCCAAGCAGGAACTTGACCTTCGCGTGCTTGAACAGCTCCATCTGAGCGTGCACCCCATCATCCACTCCGAATGGGACAAACTCGTCAAGAAGGCCACCCTGCCCAAGTACGAATGTACCATCGCGCTGGTGGGCAAGTACATCGCCATCCGTGATGCCTACAAGTCCGTGCACGAAGCCCTGCAGCACGCTGGCATGGAACACAACGCCAAGGTGAAAGTGGAATGCATCGAGGCCGAAGAACTTGAAAAAAATCCGAACCTCATCAAGAACGCTGACGGCATTCTGATTCCGGGAGGATTCGGTAGCCGCGGCGTGAACGGCAAGTGCGTTGCCATCAAGTACGCCCGCGAACACAAGGTTCCGCTGCTCGGCATCTGCCTTGGCATGCAGTGTTGCGTGATTGAATTTGCACGCAACGTGCTCGGTTGGAAAGACGCCAACTCCACGGAATTCGACGAAAAGACGGCCCACCCGGTCATCGACCTGATGGACGAACAGAAGAACGTCACCGAAAAGGGCGGCACCATGCGCCTCGGTGCTTACCCGTGCAAGCTCATGAAGGATTCCAACGCCGCAAAGCTCTACAAGAGCGAAAAGATAAGCGAGCGTCACCGTCACCGCTATGAATTCAACTACAACAGCGAATTCCGCAAGGAACTCGAAAAGGCCGGCCTCAAAATTGCCGGTACATCGCCCGATGGCAAGCTCGTAGAAATGGTGGAAATCAAGAACCACCCCTACTTTGAAGCCTGCCAGTTCCATCCGGAATTCAAGAGCCGTCCTACGGCACCGCACCCGCTGTTCAGCGGACTTGTAAAAGCCGCTCTTGCACAGAAAAATGGCAAAACAAAAACCGCGACCGCAAAAGCCGCGCAGAAGAATTTGAATGGAGGCAAAAAGAATGCCTAAGCGTACCGACATCAAGAAGATTATGCTCATTGGCTCTGGCCCGATCGTAATTGGCCAGGGCTGCGAATTTGACTACTCCGGCGTGCAGGCCTGTAAGGTGCTGCGCCGCGAAGGTTACGAAGTAGTGCTCGTGAACTC
>JAFVTX010000064.1 GCA_017503015.1 Fibrobacter sp.
AACTGCACCATCTCGGTGGCGTCTTCGGTGAAATCAACGGGAATCCGCACTATGGTGGCGAGGAACAATACCATTTCGCCCAACGAAAAGTACGAAGATTACGGCGTGCTGCCCACCCACATTCTCAAGGAAAACGACCCGGAGATTGCGGAAAGGAAAAAGACAGAATTGGCCGAAATCCGTCAGGAAATCCAGACGGTGGCGGAAAAAGAGACCAAGACTTTGCAGGCCCTCAAGGCGGTCTTTGCAAATATCAAGAGTTCCAAGGAAGGCCTGTTCTGCAACAAGGAATTCTTTACGGAATTGCAGGACCAGGTTACCGCCCTGTTTGATTCTACCAAGGTGGTTCTCGGAAAAATCAAGGAAGCCCACGACCTGCTGGCAAGCCAGGGCACTTAGTTATTGCGCCCCTGCTTACAGGTTGTCCACGCTGTCGGGAATTTCGTTCCGCAGCACTAGCAAAATGGCGTTTTGACCCACGACGACATAGCGTTCGTCGTTGATTTCGATTTCGTAGCCGCCGGCGTGGAGGTACAGGGCCTCGTCCCCTTCCTTGACCTGCAGGGGCACGTAGCTTATGGGGTCCTGGGATTCGTTCTTGAACAAATCGTCGGGATCCTTGGAGGCGGGAATCGGATACCCCGGCCCCACCTTGACCACCAGCCCCGTATGCACGGCGTCTCGCTCCTTGACACTGGGTGGCAGGTAGAGCCCGCTGCCGGTCTTGTTGGATGCCTCTAGTGGCTTGATGAGGATTCTGTCCCCGATGATGACGATATTTTCAAGTGAATTCAGCATGCCCCCAAATTAGAAATTATATTGGATAGCGTGGCACTGTTGGTGATAGCGATTATTTGGATTGCCATTTCGGCTTTCCTTGTCTTGTACCTGGGGCATACTCCAAAGGGCAGGGCGTGGGCGAAGTTGCTTTGGCACCACCGCAAGGTGCGTTTGGCTCTGCTTGCCTTCGCCGTTTTTTTGGCGTTGATTGTGGCGGCCTATGCGCTGTACCCTCACGACGTGGCCGAAAGCGGGCAAGATTCCAGGCTGGTGTTCAGGGATTATTCCAGGACCATGGTAGAAAACCTGGGTAGTGAAAAGGCTATCGTCATCGATTCTGTTTGCGATTTGACAAGCCCGACGCCGGAGCTTGCCTACGGCCTGCCCGCCCTGCTGAAAATCTATAACGAAGAGGTGCAGCGGCCAACGACTCCGAGGCTTGTGCGGCTGGACGATACTCTGTGGATTTCTTTTGATGGTTACAAGCAGTTCAAGAACCGCGGAATCCGTATAGTGAAAAAAGTGCAGCAACGGCTGGGGGCCCGCTATTTGGTGAAGATTGATTCCAGAGGGGAGAATCACCGGCTGGAGCTGGTCTATAAGGGTGCGCCCTGGAGCACGGAACAGCTGTGCGGTCTTCCTGTGATGGAGGCGTCCATCAGGGAAAACGTGGACCCTGCATTGTTGATGGCGGTTATCCGCCACACGACGAATTTCAATCTGGAATCGGAAGGGCTTTCGCAGGTCTATACGGCCGCGTCGGAGCTTGCGGCGGCTCTGTCGCAAGAAAAGACGGTCGAAGATGCCGTGGCCCAGATGTACCCCAAGGAGCGGGGAAGCCTTCACGAGGAATGGCGGAACAACCCGCTGAAGCAGTCCTGGATCGAAGAGGTGCTGAAGGACGTGCCTTACTATAAGGCGAACGGATTAGTAAGGGACTGAGCGACCGAAGAAAATCGAACGGTCGCTTGTGAGCAACAAGCCCCTAGTATTGACTAGGGGCGGTTGCGAGAGTGAGGTCGTTCCGGAGGGAATTGACTATAGAAGAAGACCGAACGGTCGCTTAATGTCGTCCAAAACGCCTAGTTTTGCGGAAGGGCTTGTCGCCGTGAAATTCCCGGAAGGGCTTCTCTTTGCCCTTCGGCTTCTTGCCGAAATCTTTTTTGCTCTTGAAGCTCTTGCGTTCCCTTGGCGGCGGCGCGTCGTCGGTCATGAGCCGGAACTTGGCGTCGTTACCCCGGATGGTCATTTCGGAGAGAATGTCCAGCACGCTCTGGTCGGTATTGTCCGGAAGTTCTACGGTGCTGAACTTGTCAAAGAGCTTGATACGCCCGATGATGGCGCTGCTGATGTCGGCCTCGCCGGCGATGGCGCCTACGATGTCCCGAGGGGACACGTGGTCCCTGCGACCCACCGCCAGGTAGTAACGAAGGTAGCCTTCTTCTACACCGTTGGCGCCTTCCTTGCGTTCCTTGCGGGGCTTTTCCGGCATGTCGTCCCGGTCGCCGTTGTCCCGGACCTTCGGGGTAGAGAGCTGTTCCATCTTGGGGAACAGCGGTTCCCGTTCTTGGGCCATGCAGAGGGCGGCTGCGGCGATGTCTTCGACATTTGTTCCCAGTTCCACCGTCATCTTCATGAGGATTTCTCGGAACTTGTCGAGGTTTGCATTTGTTAGTTTGTCTTGAATCTTTTTTTGGAAATTGGCGACGCGCTTTGCGCTGATCTGTTCGGCGCTGGGGAGGGCCATGGCCTCGATGGACTGGCGGGTGGCCTTTTCGATGGTCTTGAGCAGGCGCCGTTCCCTAGGAGTGATGAACAATATGGCGTTTCCGCTGCGGCCCGCGCGGCCGGTACGGCCGATACGGTGCACGTAGGATTCCGTGTCGTAGGGAATGTCGTAGTTCACCACGTGGGTAATGCGGTCCACGTCGATTCCGCGGGCCGCGACGTCTGTGGCCACCACGATGTCCAGCTTTCCCATCTTGAGACGGTTGATGGTCCGCTCCCTGAGAGTTTGCGCCAGGTCGCCGCTCAGAGGGGCTACATTGAAACCTCGGGCTTCTAGCCGTTCCGAAACTTCGGAGGTGGCCTGCTTGGTCCGCACAAAGATGAGCATGCCGTCGAAATCTTCGCCTTCGATGACCCGGGCAAGGGCTTCCATCTTGTCGTGGCTCTTGACCAGCAAAAAGCGCTGGCGGATATTTTCCACCGTGGTGGTCTTGCCCTCGATACGGGCTTCGCTGTATTCGCCCAGGTGTTCGTCGATAATCTCGATGACTTCTTTGGGCATGGTGGCGCTGAAAAGCGCCCGCTGGGCGTTTTTGGGAATCTTGCTCAGGATGGTTTCGACATCTTCCATGAATCCCATGTCCAGCATTTCGTCGGCCTCGTCTAGGACAACCGCCTGGACCTTGTCCAGGACAATCGAACCCCGCTTGAGGTGGTCGATGAGCCGGCCCGGCGTTGCCACGATGACGTTGGCGGCCCGCTTTAAAGCCTTGAACTGCACCGCAATGTCTTGTCCACCATAGACGGGAACCACGTGGATCTTCGGAAGCTTCATGGCATATTGCTGGATTGCTTCGGCCACCTGGATAGAAAGTTCCCGCGTAGGTGTCAGCACCAGCAGGGAGGTATCCTTGCCGTTGAACTCTATGCGGGAAAGCAGCGGGAGTGCAAACGCTGCGGTCTTGCCGGTGCCGGTCTGTGCCGTACCCAGCAGGTTCTTGCCCTGCAGCAAGGCGGGAATGGCCTTTGCCTGGATGGGGGAGGGAGTTTCGTAACCTGCGGCCTTGACGGCTTCTAGAATTTCGGGAGCAAGGCCCAAATCTTCAAAACCCACTTCTTGTGGAGTTTCGTCAAGGATTGTCTCCTGTTCGTTTTCGAGATTTTCTTGTTCCATAATGACGATCTCCATAAAGGGAGTTTTGAGTTTTGAGTGATAACTCATAACTGAATACTCCCCAAATATAGCTTTTCATTTTTATTATCATTTGGTAGATGAGCTACGAATGCAAATACTTGCGGAATACCTTTTGCGACAAGCGAAAAAAGGAATGCGACCCCGGTTCGCCCGGTTGCGTGCTGTTCGGCAAGTTCGCGTTTCCGCTGAAAAGTGGTGAAAAGGAATCGCGGAAGAAATGACCGCTAGATAGCTAGCGGCATCCAGGGTTTCACCACATCTATCGACTTGAGCATTCCCTGTTTTTGACGGCGGATGGCCGCGGCGGCAATCATGGCGCCGTTGTCGGTACTGAGGCTGCGGTCCGGAATGCAGAAACGCACGCCGTGTTTTTGGCAATAATCCAGGAGTCTCGTGCGGAGCCAGGCGTTGGCGCTTACGCCGCCTCCCATGACCAGGGTTTTCATCTTGGTCTTCTTGAGGGCGTTGATGGTCTTGGTGACAAGGCTATCCACGATGGCGTCTTCCAGGGAGGCGCAGATATCGCCCAGGTTTTTCTGGATGTATTCGGGGTCGTGAGTTTCGGTGTAGCGGAGAACTGCGGTCTTGAGCCCGCTGAAAGAAAACTCGCAGCTGTCGTGGGTGTGGAGCGCTCGGGGGAATTCTACGAACTTTCGGTTTCCGTTTTGCCCAAGCTTGCTGATGGTGGCACCTGCCGGGTACTTGAGCCCGATGAGCTTTCCGCACTTGTCGAAGGCTTCGCCCGCGGCGTCGTCCCGGGTGCGTCCGATGCTGGTGTACTTGAATCCAGGTTCTTCCAGTACCAGTTCCGTATGTCCGCCCGAAACGGTCAGCGTCAAGAAAGGCGGTTCGATGTCGGGGTTCGAAAGCCAGGCGGCGGCCAGGTGGCCTTCCAGGTGGTTCATGCCGTAGGCAGGGATGTTCAAGTCCCGGGCAAGGCCTTTGGCAAAGCTTGCACCCACCAGCAAGGGCCCCATGAGCCCCGGTCCCGTGGTGTAGGCGATGGCGTCGATATCGGTGAGTTTGATGCCTGCTTCCTTGACGGCGGCTTCGGCGATGGGTGCAATCTTTTGCAGGTGGGCCCGAGCGGCAATTTCGGGAACGACACCGCCGTAGAGGGCGTGTTCATCAATCTGGCTGTAGAGCGGGTTAGAAAGGACCTTCAGGGGTTCGTCTTGCAGCACGGCGCAGGCGGTTTCGTCACAGCTGGATTCGATGCCGAGCCAGAGCATTATTCCTCTTCTCCTAGGGAATCCACAGGCGCTGCGGCGACTTCGGTCTTGACCAGTTTCACCTTGTCGGGCACAAGCTCGTAGCCCTTGATGGACATTTCCCGGTTCACGGAAGAAGGCAGGTTCATCTTGACCGTAGGCGCGAGGCTATCTACGTCTTCGATAGCAAAACGGTTGATTTCTACAAAGAGCTGAAGGTTCTGGGACGTGATGGAATCCAGCACGTTCTGGCCGCCGGTAATCTTGATGGATACCGTGTCGGGAGAGAGCTTTGCTTCGTCTTTGTTGTAACGCCCAATGAGATGTACCGGAATTTTCTGGAATGTCTTGCTTTCCAGCTTCTGGATGTCGATGTTCATGATGACGCTGGAATCGCTGGGCGTCACGTAGGCGGGGAATGTTTCCAGGTTCAGGGCTACCTTGAAATTGTCGTTGGCGGTGAGGCTGTCGAACCGCACGGAATCCGTGGGGATTTCGAAGATGCGGGTCAGGGCGTCTCTTGCGCCGGATACGCGAATCTGCTCGGGGGTGATTTTCGGAACGTCCGTCATGATGTAGCCGGGCGCCGGGTCGAAGGTCACGTTGGACTTGACGGGAATGTTCCTCTCGATGCGGGTGTCAAGTTCCAGGTCCAAAAACAGGAGCTGGTTCGACGGTTCTACGAACTCCACGTTAGGAAAATTCGGTGCCGAAAAATTTTTGGACCCGATGTGCTTGCGGGTGGCGCCCAGTTCCGCCTCTTGCAGGTCGATGACGATAGAGACCGCGTTGGAATCCTTGTTCATGTAGTTCCAGCGCATGCGGATAAGGTCAAAGGCCGGACCCTTGACGGTAATGGGCAAGGTGTGGGGCGGCTTGGAGGCTACTGCCAGGAGTTCGGGCAACCGGACCAGCTTGACGGGAACCTCCATGGTGATTTGAAAGTCCTTGGTGGACATGACAAAAAACCAGAAGGCGATTCCGAACAGGAAGGCCATTATCTTCAATCCGATATTATTCATAGCAGTACCGTGATAAACACTAGCAAATTTAATTATATTCGGGCGGTGCTAGGACAATTAGGCTACTTAATATCTGAATCTTTTCGGGGGCTGAAACAGCACCGCACCGTGGTGTTGCCGTCCCTGGTGACCATCTTTCTGTGTTCTGTCTTGCTGGCGGGCTCCCTGACCTCCTTCGGGGGCGTGGTGAAGCTTCTTTCGGCGGAGAAGGCCCTCTATACGGTGGAGGCGTTCTTGCCCAAGACGGTGAGTGCCGACTCCATCAAGGCCATCTCGGAAAACCTGCTCCATACCAAGCGGGTGGAATCCGTCGAATACGTGAGTGCCGATTCGGCCTTGGCGGATTTCCGCAGGCATTTTTCGGGAGAGATGCTGGACCTGGTAGAAGGTAACCCCCTTCCGCCGTTTTTCCGGGTGAAACTGAAAGAGGAAGCCCACAACCCGGTGGACCTGATGGAAGCCCGTACGGAACTTTTCCGCAAGGGCTATTTCGAAGAAGTCCAGGCCCCCATCGAATGGGCGGAACGCATTGCCAAGTGGAAATTCAAGATGGTGTTCTGGCCCCTGTGCCTGAGCGTGCTGTTGCTTGCCACCCTTTCTTTGATTATCTGCAATTCGGTGCGGCTGTCCCTTTTCTCCAGGCAACTTTTGGTAGAAAACATGAAATACACCGGCGGGAGCCCCTTCTTTATCGAGTTCCCCTTTGTGCTGGAAGGCCTGATTCTTGGACTTGTGGGTAGTGGCCTTGCGGTAACCCTCTTGGCGGTTCTTGTAAACGCTATCGGAAACGCGATTCCCGTGGTGGCAAACAACAGGAGCGGTCTTGGGCTCATGCTTGCAGGCGTGGTGGCGCTGGTGACGGTCCTTTCGGCCTACTTCAGCTACAGGACGGTGCGCAGGTTCTTGACGGTGAAGAATTTTGAGCAGGAATAAGATGCGGATTCTTTCCATCATCTTGTGTCTTTTGATAGGGCTCTCTTTCGGAGCGCCTAAAAAGACCGATGCCCAAATCAAGGAACAGCGCACGGCCCTCAAGAAATTGGAGACGGACCTGGCCAAGAAACGCAAGGAACTGGCCTTGCTGGAAACCGAAGAAAAGGGCGTGCTCAACACCATCTCCCTTTTGGACCAGAACTTGAACCAGACCCGGACCTACATCCAGGAACTTTCCAAGAGTGAAATCCTGGTGCAGGGGGCGGTGCGGCAACTTTCCCGAGACCTGGATTCTCTGGACCGGCAAATCCGGGAACGCAAGGAAGTCATGCGTAAACGCATCCGGACCCTGTACGAAAAAGGCCGGAGCAGCGAAGCCGAAGTCCTGTACGGCCTGCTGACCCAAAAGGGGAACCCGGAGCGGCAGGTTTACTGGGTCCATCATCTGCTTTATCAGGACCAGGAACAGGTGAACACCCTGCTTAGGCTCATGCGGGAACGCGACGAAAAGAAAAAGCAGGAGATTAGCCACCTGCAAGAGCTTTCCCAGTTACGCCACAAGAAGAATGCCGAAGAAAGGGGCCTGGTGACCCAGATGAGCGGGCAAGAGAAAATGCTCCTTTCGTTGAAGCACGACAAGGCCATGCAGCGCCGTGCCCTGGAAGAATTCGAACGGAACCAGAAGACCATGCTTGCGTTGATCAAGAAGTTGGAAGAGAAGCGCAAGAAGGAGCTGGCTGCCGCCAAGAAGGCCGAAGCGGAACGCAAGGCGAAGAAGGCCAAGGAAAAGAAGAAAAAGGCGAAAGAGAAAGTGGTGGAAAAACCGAAGCCCACGGTGACCACCACTCTCAAGGGCCCCAAGTGTATGCCGCTGGAAGGCGAAGTCATCAGCCGTTACGGCCTGCAGGAACACCCCGTGCTCCATATCGCGACTCGTAACCTGGGTATCGAAATACGGGGCAAGCGAGGCAAGATGGTAAAGGCCGCCGCTCCCGGTACGGTGGTAATGGTCTCCGAAATCGACGGCCGTGGTCCGTCGGTAATTATCGAACACGAAGGCGGAACCTACTCCGTTTACGGGCACCTCCGTTCGATTCGCGTCCAGGAGGGCAAAGAGGTGCAGAAATGCGAAGAAATTGGCGAAGTAGGCGATATTGCGTCCTTAAATGGAATTAAATTGTATTTCCAAGTTAGCGAAGGGACCCAGACCGTGGATCCCCTACAGTGGTTGAAGGAAAAATGATAGAGTACAGGCTAAATGGTCCAGCTTCTCAAGAGCGCCAGCGGATTCGGCTCATGTCGGCTCTGCGGGAGAACCGTTTCCCTCAGGCCATCTTGATTGACGGCCCTGCAGGAATCGGCAAGAAGGCCCTGGCTATGGAAATATCCAAGGCCCTGCAGTGCGAGAACAAGGAAATGCGCCCCTGCGGAAAATGTTTCGGCTGCAAGCTGGCCATGGACGCAGGCGTCACCGACGGTTGGGTGGTGCCCATGGAGTCCAAGGAGGCCCACGCCAGGAGTGCCGCCGACGTTTCTGCCGGCAGTACTGCCAAGACGGTGCAGGACTACAAGCTGGCCTACATTTCCGAGATATTCAAGAATCCTTACCGCATTGACATTTTCAATGCTGCCGCCGAAATTTCGGTGGAACTGATCCGCTCCATGACAGGCGCGTTCGCCCTGAAAGGGGACCGTGTCCGCGTGATTATCGTGGCCGAGGCAGACCGCATGAACGACTCTGCGGCCAACGCCTTCTTGAAGACGTTGGAAGAGGTTCCGCCGGACACCTACTTTATTTTGACCACCAGTTCCCGCGAAAAACTTTTGCAGACCATCCGTTCCCGCTGCTTGGCGCTGCACTTGCTGCCCCTCAGCGACAGGGAGGTTCGCGAAGAAACCCTCCGTATGTTGGGAGACGACGCCGACGAGGATAGCGTCACTGACGATGTGGTGGGGCTTGCGGTAGGCTCTCCAGGCAAGGCCCTCTACTACGTGGAACACGGGGCCCGCTGGTGCGCCATGGCGGTGGACTTTTTGCTGATGAGCCTTCGTGGGGATTACGGCGATTTGTTTGCCGCCCTGAAAGAAGCGGATTTTGAAGATCCCCTGGAGGCGAACCGTTTTCTGGACGTGCTGGGCTTCTTGATTTCGGACCTGTTGCGTGCAAAGTCCGGAGCACCCCTGCGGATACCGGACACCACCGGTCGCGTCCATCTGGAAAATTTCCCGAGGGTAAACGTAGATGCCCTGGAAATGGCATTGAAAGACGTGCAGGAAACCATGTCACGTATTGCTACCCGCAGGTCCACGGAAACCATGTGCCTGCAGGCCCTGGCCATCAAGCTCTTTGAAGGATATAAATGACCGAAGACCTGGTGGCATCGACCCTTTCTATGGAACTGGGAATCCCCCATCTGGTGGCGAGATTCCTGGTGTCCCGCGGGTACAAGTCCGTGGGCGAGGTGCAGAAGCTCATGGCCGGAAGCGCAGACGACGTGCTTTCGCCTTGGCTGATGCTTGGAATGGACCGGGCCATCCAGTGGATTATGGATGTGCGGGAGCGCAAGGAAAAGGTTTTTATCTTCGGCGACTACGATCTGGACGGCATGACCTCGGTAACCCTGTTGACCAGGGGCCTGCAAGAGGCGGGCATCGAATCCGAGTGGAGACTCCCCAGCCGTTTTGGCGACGGGTATGGCCTGTCTATGTCGGCGGTAGATGAAATGTTCAAGTCCGGCGCACGGAACGTGATTACGGTAGATACGGGCATTACCGCCAACGGTGAAATCGCCTACGCCAAGGAACTGGGCATGGCGGTGATGGTGATAGACCACCACCAGCCTTCTGGAGATGGCCTGCCTCCTTGCGACGTGCTCTTGGACCCTCACCAGGTAGGGGATACTTACCCGAACCCTGAACTTTGCGGCGTGGGTGTTTCTTACAAGTTCATTTGCGCCCTGTTCGAAAAGCTGGGCAAGCCCGTTCCCGAAAAATACCTGGACCTGGTGGCCCTCGGCACACTTGCAGACCTGGTGGGTATGACACCCGAAAACAGGGCCTTTACCAAGGCGGGCCTCAGACGGTTGCAGAACAGCGAATGGCCCGGACTTCAGGCGCTGTACAATTCTCTCCAGAAGCCGGGAAGCCTTGTGGGCGGCATCGACGTGATGTACAAGTTTGCGCCCCTGTTGAACGCCCCCGGCCGTATGGAAAGGCCCGACCCGGCGCTAAAACTGTTGCTGTGCGAAAACAAGGCCGACGCCCCGACGCTCCTTTCGGAGCTGAAGGACTGGAACGCACGCCGCAAGCAGAAAGAAGCAGAAATTACCGACATGGCCATGGAGCAGGTCCAGAACATTTACGGCGAAAACATTCCGCCGGTGCTGTTGGTGGCCGGCGAGAACTGGCATGTGGGCGTCATCGGGATCGTGTCCGCAAAACTCGCGCAGGAATTCAACCGCCCCACGGCGGTACTTTCGGTAATGGAAGGAATGGCGCACGCCAGTGCCCGTGCCGTTCCCGGTTTCAACTGGCACAAGGCCCTCTTTGAATCTCGGGACCTGTTCGACCGCTGGGGAGGCCACGCCAACGCCGCCGGATTCTCGCTCCCTGCAGGCAAGATTCAGGAACTGCAGGGCCGCATTCTCGTATCGGCGAAGGAACAGGGCTACACCGGCGAAGTCCCTCGTGAGACGGGCGGACAGAATTACGACATCCAGGTGGCCTTGGGCGAGCTCCTTGTGGACCCCACCAACAAGAACGGCGCAACGGTGCTGGACTATTTCGACAAGATGGAACCTTTCAGCGGGAACTTCCCGTATCCTGTGTTCCGGGCCGAAAACGTAAAGGTCCATCGGCTGCGGGAACTCCGTGGAGGCCACCTGCAGATGGAAGTCTCCCAGGCGGGGAGTCCGGCGTTTTCGGCTATTGCCTTCGGGCTCCGCAAGTGCAAGGCCCTCATCGGCAAGAGCCATCGGGTGACCATCGTGTTCGAGCCCACCTGGAACTACTACAACGGCAGGCGTTCCTTGCAACTCTGCATCAAGTCCATCGAGTAGGCGGTTATGATTAAACGGAACTTTCCACTGATCGTGCTGTTCCTGGTGTTCCTGGGCCTGCTGGACTTTATCTGGCAGGTGACGCCCTACAAGGCCCCTCTGTCTCAAGAGGACGAGTCGGCGGTTGCAGGGCCAGAAAAGTCCAGGGCCTTTACGGGCCGCATGGACATGCCGAACCTGGACGACATCTACGTGCTGGACAATTCCGCAGGTCGTGATGTGGAAGCCCTGGAAAAATACATCCAGGGTCGTGCCGCAGGCCTGCACTGGCTCGGTCAGGAGCATTTCAAGAAGAAGGGCGCCGACGATATCCGCCTGGGGCTTCATCTGGTGGTGGATTCCCTTGGGATCTTTACCTGCAAGGAAATTCTCTTTTCCGATGCCGACGACGAAGCCTTCGAGCAGAAACTCAAGGACCACATCGAATACTTTTGGCGGTACAAGAAAAGCGAAAACGGGGTGACCGATTTCTGGATACCCCTCCGCTGGAAAGCGAAATACTCCAAATAAAAAACGCAGGACTTTGCCTGCGTCATTTCTGCCTTAATCCAGAAAGTTCCTACGTCATTCCGGCCTTGAGCCGGAACCTAGCTTTATCCCTTCAGAATAGCCAGCAGCTGGTCGGCCTTCTTCTCGATAAGGATGAAGGCTTCGAACATGCGGGCTTCGCGCCATTTGGTAAGGTACTTGCCCCACCATTCGGTGGCAATCTCGTCCGGAGATTTTTTGTCTTTTTCGTTCTGGTACCAGATTTCCTTGGAGACTTCCCTGATGACGGCGGCCATGTCGGCGGCAGGCTGCAAAGAACCCTTGCAGAGGAGCAGGGCCCGCAGGTTGTCCAGCAGGATTTCGTCGGTGGGGGAGTCGGAATCGTCACGGGCGCAGTCCCAGATTTCTCCACGGTGGCGTTCCGTCCAAGAAAGCAGGTGGCTTTCGGTCTCTTTCAGTTCGCCTTTGGCGAGTTTTTCCTCTACCGCCTCGCGGGGGTAATAGATGCTGTTGGGGTAAAATTCAATCATAGGCGTCCTAAAAAGCCATTAGTGCCCGGGGCGGGACTTGAACCCGCACGAGGTTGCCCCCAAGGGATTTTAAGTCCCCAGTGTCTACCATTCCACCACCTGGGCCGTTGGCGTGGCTCAAATATATAAAATTCTTGCCTAGGATTGGCGCGAGGGTGTATAGTTCGCCAGGTATTCCTTCATTTCTTGGATGTAGGTCTGGCATATGGAGGAAATGTTGAAGTTCTTCTTGACGATGTATCCGATTTCCATGGTGCGGTCGTCTTTGCCCTTGCTGTCCTTGAAGGGAACGGCCACGTAGTCGGAACCATTGATTTCTTCGCTGATAATTCCCGAACAGAGGGTGTATCCGTTGAGCCCCACCATCAGGTTCAACATTGTGGCACGGTCATTGGCCTTGATAGTCCGGTGGTATTCGTTTGTACTTAAAATCTCTTCGGCAAAGTAGTAGGTGCCGCTTTCGCTCTGCTCAAAGGAGAGGCAGGGGTAGTCCGAAAGGTCGTGCAGGTTTACAGACTTGCGGCTTGCCAGAGGGTGGTTTTTCCACATGTAGGCGTAGGCCTTGCAGTCAATCAGGTGGTGGAATTCCAGATCTTTTTCCTTGAACAGGTAGTTGATGTACTTGCGGTTGAAATCGCTCAAGTACAAGATGCCGATTTCGCTCTTGAGGGTGGCCACGTCGTCGATGACTTCCTTGGTCTTGGTTTCCCGGAGGGCGAACTCGTATTCGTCGGAGTCGGACTTTTTGACCATTTCTACAAAGGCCTTGACGGCAAAGGAATAGTGCTGTGTGGAAATGGCGAACTTTCTCTTTTGGCGCACGCCGTCGCTGTAGTGCTCCAGAACCGTTTCGTAGTGGTGGTACAGCTGGCTTGCCTGGGCGATAAACTCTTCGCCTTCGACGGTGAGGGAAACTCCACGGCTGGTGCGGTTAAAGATGACGATGCCGATTTCGTCTTCCAGGTCGTGGATGGCCGCTGTAAGAGATGGTTGAGAAATAAACAGGTTCTCGGCTGCCTTGTTGAAGGAGCCGACCTTTGCGATGCCGATGGCGTAACGAAGCTGCTGGAGAGTCATGGTTGTAGTTCGGATTTCGGATTTCGGAATTCGGAGTTGGAAGTTGGGAGTTGGTATTAGAAGGTTAGTATGGAAGATATATTCCCTATGTGTTTGGTAGGAATAAATATAGGCAAAAACTATACCTTCGGCAAGAGGTTGTTCGTAAAAAGAGAATTTTAGTCTTCGAAGGGGCGGACCCTCAGGGTGACGCCCAGCTTTTCGCAGGTCTTGCGGCAGATTTCGATTTTCTCTTCGGACATGACCTTTTCTACGACGGTCAAGACCACATTCGGCACGAACTGCTTTGCCTTGACGGCGAAATCCTTCAGGGCATCGTAGGATTGGATGCCGAACTTAGACCGTGTAAGGACCAAAAATTCTTCGGCGTCCGGCGCGTTCAATGAGATGGAGACGGTGTCGAAACGGCCTTTCAGTTCGGGCGTTATGTCTTTCCCGTGGATCAGGTTTGCAAGTCCGTTGGTGTTCACTCGGACCTTCAGGTTCGGGTATTTCGCCTTCAGCTGGTCGATAATCTTGCACACGTCGTCGATGCGCTCCAGAGGCTCACCAAAACCGCAAAAAATCAACTCGTGAATGACGGAAAGGTCAAAAGCGTCGAATTCTTCCATCACGGCCTCTACGCTGGGCTCGCCGCCCTTGAGCCAGAGGGAGTTCCCTTCCATCATCTTCTTGGTCTGGCGCAGGCAAAAGACGCAGCTACAGGGGCAGCGGTTGGTGATGTTCACATAGACATTCTTTCCGGTCAAATCGCCGCTGTCCTTGAGGTTCAGGTAGCCCGCCTGTCCTACCTTTCCGGTAACCGTATATAAAATCATTTTTCCTCCTCCGTCAGGTCGCGAAGGTACATCTCGACGCTAAGCCCCCAATGGGTGGGCACGTTGTTCTTTTCGCAATAGGAAATGCACTTGGAGGCGAATTCGGTGGCCCGCTTTACGGAGTCGTAGAAACTGTGCCCGTTCAGGTACATGCCCGCAATCACGGCGCTAATCACGTCTCCGGTTCCGCTCCGGTCTCCTCCGATGCGGTCCACCATGATGGTCTTGGGCGTTTCGCCACGGCTGAAAACAAAGTTCATGATTTGTTTGCCGTGGTGGATTCCCGTAACCACGATGTGCTTGGGTCCCTGGAAACTCAGCTGCTGGCACATGGCTTCCAGTTCGGCAGGCGAAAAGTCGCCATCCCGATAATCCACGTCCATCAGGGAGCAGAGCTCCGTCAGGTTGGGCGTCAAGATATCTGCGTGGCGGATCAGGTCTTTCATCTTGTTGCAGAGGGCAGGCGTGTAGGTCTTGTAAAGCCGTCCATAGTCGCCCATCACCGGGTCCACCAGGGTGAATACGCCCTCTTTCTTGAAGGTCTTGATAAAATCGACGACGATGTCCACCTGCTCTTCGGAACCCAAAAATCCCGTGGCGATGGCGTCGAAGGACATGTCCAGTTTCTTGTAGGTGTCGATGTAGTCCCGCATGCGGGGAGTGTAATCGTCAAAGTAGTATTCCGGAAACTGCGTATGGGTCGAAAGGATTGCAGTAGGCACGGCAACGGCCTGGATTTTCATGGCGGAAACCACAGGCGCCATGACGGCGATGGAGCACCGTCCGAAACCTGTAATGTCATTGATTAACGCAATCTTTTTTTGTGGCATGGTTACGCCGATTTAACCTTGTTTTTCAAGACCCAAATATAGGAAATTGCGGCGGATACGATAACGGATATGAGTGTAGGTCCAAGGAACACGGACTCTAAATGGACCGTTACCTGATAAACGACAAAGCCTGCAAGCCAGGCGAAGAGATTCCAGAGCCAGAACGCCTTGCCGGTTCGTCCTTGTTTGTCCAAAAAGAACGACACCAGAAGAACGGCGGCCATGGGTGCAAAGACGGAAGCGATGAGGTAGAGGAAACTGATGTAGTGGTCCATGATTCCGGAGATGGCGAGAACGGCGCTGATGGCGCTTACCACAACGCCTGTGATTTTCGGATTGAGTTTGTGGACGACAGCCTTTGCCGATTCACCTGCGGAATTTGCCGCAAGGAAGTTGGTGGTGACCGTCGAAAGCACCACGATGATGATTCCGGGGATTCCAAGGCCCGCCAGGAGAATGGCCTGGGCGATATCGTTTCCGACACCGGCGCTTGCAATTTCAAGCCCGATAAGGTACATCCAGAAACTGGCGACGGTGTAGGCGATGGCGGAAACGGCAGTGGCGCGCACTGGCTTTTCTACATCTTTGGTGTAGTCCGAAATCACGGGCAGCCAAGAAAGAGGCAGAGCCATGGAGATTTCGAAGATGCTCCAGAAACCGAGGCTATGGTCTGCGGCACTGTTTACTCCGGAGGCAGAGGGTATATCTGCAAAAATCGAGCTAGTCCCGAACAATTTAACAGTCAGGGCCACCAGCAAAACGGTCAGTACCGCCATCACGACGGTGGTGACCTTCGCAAAGCGGCGTAGGCCCACAAAAACCCAGAGTGCGATGAGAACCGCCAGCACCACGCAGGTCAGCGGGAAGGAGATGGGGAGGTGTAGCCCGGCTAGCACGGTAGCGCCCTGGGCGTTCAGAACGGCAATCCAGGCCACTAGCTGGAACAGGTTCAAGGAGGCGAAAAACTTAGAACCGTAGGACCCATAGACAGAAGCCGTAGTTTCCATGGCGTTCAGGCGAATGCGGGCGCCGATAAGGCCCACAAAGAAAAGGAAGATGCCGCCGATGACATGCCCAAGAACCAGAGGCAGCCATAAGGAACCTGGAGCGGCTTCGGCGCCGATCTCGATGCCCGCCTCTATTTCGGAAACGGAAACGGCCACGCCGAACCAGATGACGGCATTGGTGAATAGACCTGTGCGTTTTTCCATTTGGAATCTCCTGAAATTTTGGCGTAAATATAGAAGAAACGAAGGTGACCGTCCAATACGTATTCCTAATAGCTGGTTATCTGGAAAAACTATATTTGCGGTATGGAAAAGGTTAGAATTCTGTTCGTTTGTCATGGCAACATCTGCCGGAGCCCTATGGCGGAATTTGTCATGAAGAACAAACTAATGAGGGCGGGTGCCGACGATACCGGAACGAAATTTGCAGACCGATTCGAGGTGGCCAGTGCGGCCACCAGCACCGAAGAGATTGGGAACCCGGTGTATCCGCCGGCAAGGCGTATGCTGAACGCTCATGGCATAGACTGTAGTGGTAAATATGCACGACAGATGACGGCCCGGGATTACGACTACTACGATTACATCGTTTTGATGGACCGGAACAACCTGCGGAATTTGCGGTGGATTCTGCCAGCCGACATTTATGAAAGGGAGTCGTCGAAACCCTGCAAGGTTTCTCTGCTCATGGAATGGGCAGGAGTGCCTCGCGACGTGGCGGATCCCTGGTACACAGGGGATTTTCAGGCCACCTGGGACGATGTGAATGTTGGCTGTGACGCTATGCTCAATAAACTGATGGCGCTGTTCTAGAATTACAGAAATCCGTGGGGTTCGAACCCCAGGCCTTTTACGAGCTCGAAATCCTTGCAACTGTTGACGCCGGCGGTGGTGAGCATGTCGTCGGTGATGGCCGCGTTGGCACCACTTTTGAAAGCCCGCTTGCCGTCGTCGCCCAAGACACCGCGGCCACCTGCCAGGCGGATAAATGCCTTCGGGTTGATAAAGCGGTAGATGGCCACGATGCGGCAGAACTCGTCGTTCGTGAGTTTGGGCAAGTTCTCGTAGGGCGTGCCTGGGATGGCGTTCAATACGTTCACCGGCGTGGACTTGACGCCGAGAGCGCGCAGGTCCAGACACATGTCGATGCGGTCTTCCATGGTTTCGCCGAGGCCCATAATGCCACCGCTGCAGATTTCGAGCCCTGCGGCAAGGGCGTTCTGGAGGGTTGCAATCTTGTCGTCGTAGGTGTGGGTGGTGCAAACGTCGGAAAAGTGCCTGCGGTAAGTTTCCAGGTTGTTGTGAAAACGGGTAAGGCCCGCTTCTTTCAGCTTGTCGAACTGTTCCCTGTTTAGGAGACCCGCCGAAAGGCAGACGGAAAGCTTGGTTTCTTTCTTGAGCCGGCGGATGGCTTCGGAAATCTGTTCCACGTCCCGGTTAGAGAGCGTTCGGCCCGAGGTGACGATGGAGTAGCGGGGGATGCCTGCGGCCTCTTTCTTCTTGGCGCCGGCTACGATTTCGTCGGCGCTGAGGAGCTTGTATTCGGGGGCGCCAGTGTGGTAGTAGCTGCTCTGGGCGCAGTACTTGCAGTTTTCGGAACAGCGACCACTTCGGGCGTTCACGATGGAACAGAAGTCGAAGTCGTTACCGTGAAACTTTTCGCGGATTTCGTTGGCGGCATCGCAGAGTTCCTTGAGGTCTTCGCTTAAAAGGCGGATGGCGTCTTCGCGGGTGGTTTCGTAACCGTCGTTAATAATCTTGCTCTTTAGGTCTTGAATGAAGGACATTTTTAATTCCTTTAAAAAGGAGATGCCCGCACAAGGCGGGCATGACAATTTTAACTTTTCCCGCTATTAGGCGTTGAACGGCGTCATCACCTGCCACAGAACTGCTTTATGAGCATGCAAGCGGTTTTCCGCCTCTTCGAAGCTCATGTTCACGTCCAGGTTGTCCATGACAGAGTCTGTGATTTCTTCGCCGCGGTGGGCGGGCAGGCAGTGGCTCACCTTGCAGTGAGATGGCGCGAGCTTCAGGAGTTCGTCGTTAATCTGGAACGGCAAGAAGTGGCTCTGCTTTTCGGCTTTTTCGCCTTCCTGACCCATGGATACCCACACGTCGCTATAGAGGATGTCGGCGTCCTTGACGGCTTCCTTGGGGTCGTGGAATACGCGGTACTGGCAGCCGTGCTTCTTGAGACCGGCCTCGGCTTCTTCTACCACCTTGGCGGGCTGTTCAAAGCCCTTCGGGCAGGCTAGCGTGAAGTTCATGCCTACCTTGGAGGCAAGAGCCAAGAAGGAGTTGGCCACGTTGTTGCCGTCGCCGATGAAGGCGACAGTCTTGGGCTTGCCGTCTGCGTTCTTGAAACCGCCCAGGTTTTCGCAAATCATCTGGGCAAAGGCGATGGCCTGGCAGGGGTGGTAGTCGTCGGTCAGGGCGTTCACCACAGGAACGCTACCGTATTCGGCCAGCTCTTCTACCAGCTGCTGCTTGAAGCAACGGACCACGATGGCGTTCACCCAGCGGCTGAGGCAGCGGGCCACGTCCTTGACGCTTTCGCGCTTTCCAAGACCGATAGAATCGGGGGAGAGCAGCACGGCGTGGCCGCCCAACTGGTTCATGCCCACCTGGAAGGTGGTGATGGTGCGCAACGAGGGCTTTTCGAAGAACATGGCGATGTTCTGGCCGTGTAGGCGTTCGGACATCTTGCCCGCATGGACTTCTTTCTTGAGCCGGGAGGCAATCTCCACGGTTTCGAGAATCTTTTCCTCGCTCCAGTCGGCGAGGCGAAGGAAATGCTTGTTGCGATCGATCATCTTTTATCCTTCGGGCAGAACCCAATCAAAAAAAAGAAAACGGCTATCCGCTTTGACGAACGGCCGAATTGTTGAACGAAAGCCTAAATATATATAAAAAATCCGGTAAAATGCGTAATGTAACGAATATTTACGTTTTTATGTAAGGCTAGATTCCGTGTCCCCGGATCAAGTCCGGGGCAGGCTCTACCCGGAATGACGTTAGAACGCAGCCGGAATGTCGCATCCTTTTTTAGAACTTCACGTTTTCCGGACCCTTGACGGGGTGGCTCGCCTGGTACTTTTGTTCCTTGACCGGGTCCCACACGTCGGGGTCGAAACCTTCCATCTGGGTGAGGGTCTTGCCCCTCGTGCACAGCAAAGCTCCAAGAATAACTGCGTTTTCAATGGCCAGCACCAAGGCGGTCTTGTAGTCGAGGCCAAAACCCAAAGGAGCGCCCTTCAGGTTTTCGGGGCTGACCCACAAGATGTAATGGCAGGTGATAAAGGTCATGAACATGCAGGGCACGAGGGCAATCCAGAAGTTCTTCTTTTTGCTCCGCAGGTAAACTACCGCCACGCACAGGCTGCACACCGCCATGAGCTGGTTGCTCCAGCTGAAGTAGTTCCACAGGATGTTGAAGCCTTCTTTGTCCATGTTGCTCCAGAAGATGATGATAGCACAAATGGCAAACATAGGAACGGTCAAAAGCAGACGATTCTTGGCGGATTTCTGGTCGATACCTGTAAGTTCGGAGATGGTGAGGCGGAGGCTTCGGAGGCTGGTGTCACCACTGGTAATGGCAAGTATAATCACGCCCACCACCACCAGTATAGAAATGGGGGCGAAGGGGATGACGGTAGAGACCAAGGTGCTGAGGACCTTCACGCCGGAGGCTCCGGTCAAGAGTTCGGGCATTTGGTGGTAGATGAACATGCCGCCTGCGGCCCAAATCATGCCGATGAGGCCTTCGATAATCATCATGCCGTAAAAAGTTTGACGCCCGAGCTTTTCGGTCATCTCGGTACGGGCCACGATGGGGCTTTGGGTGCTGTGGAAACCGCTGATGATGCCGCAGGCGATGGTCACGAACAGCATGGGGAGTATGGGCTGTCCCGCCGGATGCTGGTGGAAGTTGGACCCGAAGTCTGTCAGGTTGATTTCGTCAAGGATATTCAGGTGGGGCGCGATGCCGACCATGATCCCGAGAGAAGCGAGAATGAGCAAGCCGCCGAAGAGGGGGTAGATTCGCCCGATAATCTTGTCGATGGGGAAGAAGGTGCTAGCGAAATAGTAGGCAAAAATACAGCCCACCGCAATCCAGAACAGGCTTGGAGACACGGCGGAACCTGCAATGATGGGGGTGTTGATAAGGGCTGCCGGGGTGTTGGTGAACACGGCCCCCACAAGAATCAGGGCCACGGAGATGAGGGCCATGACCACCTTGGATGGTCCCTTGCCCAGGAACTTGCGGGCTAGGGCGGGGACGTTGTAGCCGTTGTTCCGCATGCTGATCATGCCGCTAAAGTAATCGTGGACCGCCCCGCCAAGCACGTTTCCGATGGGGAGCAGAATAAACACGATGGCGCCGAACTTGATGCCGAGAATCACACCGATGACAGGGCCGATGCCTGCGATGTTCAAGAGCTGGATAAGCATGTTTTTCCAGTGGGGAAGCACCATACGGTCCACGCCGTCGGGGTTCGCGAGGGCCGGGGTCTTGCGGTCGTCGGGGCCGAATACCCGCTCCACGAACTTTCCGTATGTAAAGTAGCCGCCAATCAAGATGGCAATGCCGATAAGGAATGTAATCATCTTTTGCCTACCTTAAGTTTTTTTTGCGTCATGCCGTGCTTGACACGGCATCTAGTTAGTCATCAAATTCTTCAAATTCATCGTCCGCAGCGGTCGCATCACCTGTAGATTCTTCCTCTTCTTCAGGTTCTTCCACGACCTTCTTTTTCTTCTTAGCCTTCTTCTTTTTTGAGGTTTTCGGAGTCTCCTCCACCTCTTCTTCGTCGTTGGAAACGCTGCCTCCCCGCACATAGCCCTTTTCCTTGGCGATTTCGTCGGGAGACTTGTCCTTGCCGAACTGCTGCTTGAAGTAGAGCACGTTGGTGGTGAAGCTGGACTTGCCTGCGTAATCGTAGCCCACCACCGGATGGAACGACGAGCCGAACTGGAAGGCTACGGCCAGGCCGAACTTGAAACCGTCGTTTCCATCTACGGTAATGTTCGGGTCGATAGACTGCCCGTTCCAGCCTTCGGCGTGGCTCACCAGGTGACCGCTGGAGGCCATGCTCCCGCTCTGGTAGCCGAGAGTCAGCATGACTTCTACCATTTCGATGGGCTTGTATCCGATGACCAGGTCAAAGGTAAATGCAGAAATGTCCAGGTCGAGAGTGCCCTCATAGTCTTCGGGCTGGTAGCTGATGCCGCTGGAACTGTAACCCAGCACCAGGCTCACGTCCAAGCCCTGGGCGGGCTTGGGCAGCATGTACTGGAAAAGGTGGCCAAAGCTGTATTGCAGGCCGATACCGATGAGGTTGAATTTCTGGAGTTCGCTTACGGCGGGGAGCCACATGCCGCGAAGCACCAGTCTAGCATGGTAGAAACCTCCGGCCAGCTGCAGGTAGGGGTAGGTGAAAACGCCCAAGTTGTGGAGTGTCTCGTTACCGTAAACGGTGGGGTCGTAGTTCAGGGGGTCGCCGTGGTCTCCAAAGATGGTAGGGACACTTGCTCCGTTTTCCGAGAAGGAGCGGTCGTCACTCCCGATGGGGATAATGGCGAAGGGGAGTCCCGCTTCGAAGGTCATGCTCTGGGGAACCGCAGCGCTCACGTACCAGTTGCTGTTCAGCACGGGGGCGAGGTTGGTGATGATGGGCTTCACATAGCCCGGACGGTTGAATATCCTAGCATCTCCACCAGGGCGATTTTCAAAAGCGGCGATGGACTCGTAGATGGAGGCGTAGCCCTTGTCGTCCATGGCGTGCGCCACAGCCGCCAAGCACAGTCCTGCAACCAGAAATAGCTTGAAAGGCGTTTTCATGGGCCCAAATTTAGATAAATTCAAGCCCCCCGTTTAGCCTAGAACTGGAATTGCAGGGATATGGAGGCCGAAATGAAGGTCTGCCACAGGAACGGATCCAGTTCCTGGTTCTCGCTGTCGTCGGTATAGACGTTCTTGAACCAGTTCCGGTAAAACTTTACGGCCGGAATGATGGCGATTTCGTTGGTGAAATAATACTGCACGTTTGCCATGAGGCCGATTCCGGAACCCATGAATTCCGTGTCTCCCAGGTCTTCGCCGTGGAAGGCACTGTTTTCGGTCTTGACGCTGGTGTACGAGAAACCGGCTCCCAGGCCCACCTGGAAATAGTCAGGCCAGAAAAAGTTGTAGTAGAATTCAAAGCCTAACCGCCAGAAACGGGTACTTTCCTCTGCGGAAATTTTCACCAGTTCCTCTTGCTGTTTCCAGTACTGGAACGCCACGGCCAGGGTGAATTCCCTGATGTTTACGCCCAGGAGGAGCTCCGGGTCGCCCATGAGAGCCATGTCGGGTGGGTAGGTCTTGAACTTGTTCCCGCTGGTGTCCTTGACGCTTACGGGACGTTCATTAAGGTCGCCGATGGTGGCGGTAACGCCCATGCCCGCCCGCACAAAGTAGGAACGGGGCCAGTAGTTCTCTTCGTAAGCGCTTGCCGCGGTGACGGCGACGGTCAGGATAAAAAACAGGATGAACTTTTTCATTGTATGGATTCAGATTACATGCTGGGTCTTGTTCTAGATTCCGGCTCGGAGGCCGGAATGACGTTTAACTAGGCTGGAGGACGTCATGGCGGACTTGATCCGCCATCTAGGCGTTCAAACCTTATTTCCCGGCGTAGTAGAACATGGCGTCGATGCACTTCTTGGCGGCGACACGCACGGACTCGTCCAACTTCACGTGTTTCGCCTTTTCGGGGTGGCGCAGCGTCTCCAGGATGTTTTCCAGGGAATTGCTCTTCATGTACTTGCACATGCTGCAGCTCCCCACGAATTCCTTGTCGGGGAACTCGTATTGCATGCGGGCGTTCAGGCCACATTCCGTGAGCAGCAAGAACTTGGTGCCCTGGGGCTGGTTCTTGATGTAGTCCACCATCTGGCCGGTTGAACCCACGTAGTCGCTCAAGAGGGCCACGCCGGGGTGGCATTCGGGGTGGCTTACCACCTTCAGGCCCGGGTTCTGCTCCCGGAAAAAGGCGATCAGTTCGGAGTCATAGGTCTCGTGAACGTAGCAGCTGCCGGAGTAGAGCACGATTTCCTTGTTGATGCCCCGCTTCTTGAGTTCTTCGGTAAGGTTCTTGCCCATGAGGCCGTCGGGAACGAACACGATCTTGTCGTTTTCCAGGCTGGACACGATTTTCATCACGTTTCCGCTGGTGACGCACACGTCGCAGGCCGCCTTCACGTCGGCGGTAGTGTTGATGTAGCAGACGAAGGTGTGATCCGGATACTTTTTGCGGAGTTCTAGGACCTCGGCACCGGTGATGGAGTCGGCGAGGCTACAGCCCGTAAGGGGGCCGGGAATCAGCACGTCTTTTTCTGGGTTCAGGATCTTGGCGGTTTCGCCCATGAACTGCACGGCAGAAAACACGATGTTTTTTGCAGACACCTGGGTGGCGTCCTGGCTCAGCTTGAAACTGTCGCCGCTGAAGTCGGCAACGCCCAGCACGATTTCGGGAGCGCAGTAGCTGTGGGCGAGAATCACCGCGTCACGCTCCTTTTTGAGCTGGTTGATTTCGTTAATCAGCGGGAGCATCTGCTCGCATTTTTCGCGGGTGTAGGTGCAGAGCACCACGCCGGGCTTGATGGTGCTTAGGCGGTTGTAAAGGTCATCGACTGTCATGGGTCGCTCCGAAAAAAACTTCTGAATAAAAATTAGAAAAAGGGTTTGAGGTATGAGCTCGCACCTGCGGTGCTTTGGGGCCTGAGGTAAGTATAATGTTTCGTCCTTAAGCCTCAGAGGCGCTTTGCGCCGACCTCACACCTCACACCTCTAATATCCAGCCCATTCGGCGCTGATGGAAGGGCTTGCCTTGCGGATGGATTTTTCCTCTTCGGAGTCGTCGGCGGGCGCGATTTCCCCTTGGGCGATTTTCGCCTTGATTTCGTCGAAGGTCTTGGGCGGAACATAGTTCGGGTTGTTGTCGCCCAGCACCTTGCAGGGGGCCCCTTCGGATTCCTTCGCCTTGTCCTTGACGGGGGCGTATTCCCGGGCGGCAGGAACTTCGTAGAACTTGTCTTCTTCGGGGCACCAGGCGGTCAGTTTTTTGCCATAGACACAGCCGGAATCCAGCCCGATGAACCCTGGGCGGTTCACGAATCCCATCTTGGCCCAATGCCCGAACACTACGGTCTTTGGCCAGCTGACCTGCTCGAACCAGGGCCGTTCATTCCACATGCGTATGGAGAGCAGCACCTTCGGGCTCATGTCCTCGAGGCGGGACTTTCCGGGTTCCAGGCCGGCATGGACCAGCAGGGCGTGGGGCGTGTCCCGCCAAAGAGGCCAGTCCTTTACCGTGTCCCGGATAAATGTCCATTGCTCCAGGGAGAGCCTTGCAAAGCGGTTCTTCTGCTTTTCGGTCCACTCCGTCTGCGGGGTGTCCATCATGCGAATCAGGTGCTCTTCGTGGTTCCCTCGGACGGTCAAAATTCCCAAATCCAGCACGGTCCTTAAAGCCCGCATCATGTCGGGGCCCTTGTTGATGATGTCGCCGGTCTGGTACAGGGTGTCCTTGCCCCGCACGAACCCGAAGGCGTCGATAATCCGTTCCAGTTCGTCGGCACAGCCGTGGATGTCACCTATATATAATGTACGTTTGGTCATGTTTAGGGTCTAGGGGATAGGATCTAGGATCTAGGGGCTAGGGGTTTGAGGTGAGATTAGTTATGAGTTTTCAGTTATGAGTTATCAGTCCACAATTTGGCGCCTTCGGCGCGATTATAAAAACTCACCACTCACTACTCACAACTCACAACTCAGGTCTACAGTCCTACCGCTTGTCTAAGTTTGTTCATCTCGTCGGGGGTGAGCTCCCGGTATTCGCCGGCGGGTAAATCGCCGAGCCTAATCTTGCAGTAGCTGATGCGCTTCAGGTCGCGAATCTCGTAGCCCAGGGCCCGCATCATCCGGCGGATTTCGCGGTTCTTGCCTTCGATGAGGGTGAGTTCGGCGTATCCCTTTTCCAGGTAAACGTCGGTGGCAAACGCGATTTCTTCCTTGGCGTCCGGATCTTCTGGGTCCCGGATGTCCACGCCGTCCACCAGCTTCTGGGCGGCACTTTCGCTCAGGGGCTTGGTAGTCCACACGTTGTAGGTCCGGGGAATCTCGTAGCTCGGATGGGTCAGGCGGTGGAGCAGTTCCCCGTCGTCGGTGAACAGCAACAGCCCGCGGCTCTGCAGGTCCAGGCGGCCCACGTATTTCAGCTGCTGGTACCCTGGAGGCAGGTAGTCATAGACGGTCTCGCGCCCCTGGGGGTCGTCCTTGGTGCACACGCATCCGGGGGGCTTGTGGAAAAGGATGGTGGTGGTCCTGCGGGGGAGTTTTGCAGGCTTGCCGTCTACCAGCACAGTGTCGGCGGTCTCGTCCACCTGGTGGCCCAGGTCGCTGATGGTCTCGCCGTTCACCTGCACGCGGCCTTCTTCGATCAGGGCCTCGGCGGCCCGACGGCTGGCAATTCCGCAAAGGGAAATGTACTTGTTAATTCTCATACAGTAGTCCGAAACGGAGTCCCGCGGTGCTTATTCTAAATGTTTCGACCCGGAGTTTTTCCAGCAGGGAGCGGAGCCAGAACAGGCCGCAGATGATGACGTCGCTCCGTCCGTTTTCAAGACCCGGGAGCATGGCCCGGAGTTCCTTGGACAAGTTGGATATGCGGGTAGTGACGGCTTCCAGGTCGGCAATGCTCATTTCCAGGCCTTCGATGGCCTTGTAGTCGAACTGGGAGAGGTTCTTGAACACCATGGCAAGGGCCGTTCCCGTTCCGCCGATAAGGTAAACCGGCTTCTTGGTCATGCCCTTGAACGAAACTTCCTTGAAGGTTTCCTTCACGAACTTCTTGTATTCCGGACCGGGGATGGGCCCCATGGCCTTGAACATCTTGAGGGCTCCTACCGGAATGGAAAAACCGGTGGCACCGTTGGAAATTTCCGTCGATCCGCCGCCGATATCGATGGTCACGATGCCTTCGCCGTGCCATTCCTTCACGGAGCGGTAGGTGAGAGCCGCCTCTTCTTCGCCGGAGATGATTCTCGGACGCATCCAGAGGGCTTTCTCCACAGCGTCCAGGACTTCTTCCTGGTTCTCGGCACGGCGCATGGCCTCCGTCATGGCGGCGGCCTTCAGTTCCACGCCCAGGGCGTGGAGGTCCATGCGGAACTTGGTCATGATTCGGCACAGGTCCTGGATTTTTTCTTCGGAGATGCGGCCGGAATCGTAAATGTCTTCGCCCAGGCGGCAGATTTCCACCTTCTGGAGTTTCGGGACCAGGACTTTGCGGGGCTCGGCGCCTTCCGTTTCGGCGGGTTCAAAGGCGGCGATGAGCAGAATGCAGCTGTGACTCCCGATATCGACGGTGGCGAGCAGTCGTTTATCCATTTTCTGCCTCCGGATTCTCGGGGCGTTGCGGCCTTTGACCACTTAGCGCTTCAGCGCTTATGTGGGCATGGCCACCTTTAGGTGGTGTGTCCCCGCTAGAAGGGGTAGCGGATGCCGCATCGTCGGCAGAAGCGAGGGGAAGGCCTTCCCCTTTGTCGTTTGCACCTTGCGCCTCGGACCTTTCGTCTCCCTTGAGTCCCGCCTTGATCTTCTCGGCGATCTTTGCCGGGTTCAGCAGGAACTCCTTGGCGAATGCGATGGCTTCTTCCACTACGGATTCGGGGTGCTTGCCGCTCCAGCTGGCCACCAGGTCGCCGGATTCGGAACCCAGGGGTTTCTTTTCGCGGATTTCTTGACCCATCTTCAGGGCGAGTAGCAGGCCCAGCTCGAAGGGGCGGGGGCTTTCCTTGTCTTTCAGCAGGTTCTCGACGCGGGTGATCCGCTCGTCCAGGGGGATTTTTTCCAGTTCCGACAGGTCTTTTTCTGAAATCATGACTATAAAATAGAAAATGTCCGCCGATTTTCCGGAGAGGATGGCGGACGGGACAAAAAAGAACGGAGTCCCGTAGGGAACTCCGCTCTGTAAAGGAGAGAAAAAGAATTACTTCTTCTTGGCAGGAGCCTTCTTAGCAGCCGGCTTCTTAGCAGCGACCTTCTTGGCAGCCGGCTTCTTGGCGGCAACCTTCTTGGCAGCGGGCTTCTTAGCGGCAACCTTCTTAGCAGGAGCAGCCTTCTTAGCAGCCGGCTTCTTGGCAGCGGGCTTCTTGGCGGCAGCCTTCTTAGCAGGAGCGGCCTTCTTGGCAGCGGGCTTCTTAGCGGCAACCTTCTTGGCAGCGGGTTTCTTAGCGGCGGGTTTCTTTGTTGTAGCCATTGTTTTTTTTCCTTTTTTTAGGGTTTAACGATTTGATAGCTATAAAATAACTCTTTTTTCACAAATAATCAACACTTTTTTGAAATTTTTTTCTTTTTTTTTCAAAAAGGTATTGACAAGGAAAAAATCTGTCATTATACGCGTGCGACCC